>DATCKS010000328.1:0-15521 GCA_036562265.1 Thermodesulfobacteriota bacterium
GCTACAAGGCGGGGCGCTTCTCGTTCAACGTGAAGGGCGGCCGGTGCGAGGCGTGCCAGGGGGACGGCGTCGTCAAGATCGAGATGCACTTCCTCCCGGACATCTACGTCACCTGCGACGTCTGCCGGGGGAAGCGCTACAACCGGGAAACGCTCGAGGTCCTCTTCAAGGGGAAGTCGATCGCCGACGTCCTCGAGATGACCGTCGAGGAGGCGCTCGCGTTCCTCGAGAACATCCCGGCCGCCCGCCAGAAGCTCCAGACCCTCTACGACGTCGGGCTCGGCTACATCCACCTCGGCCAGTCGGCGACGACGCTGTCGGGCGGCGAGGCGCAAAGGATCAAGCTCGCGCGCGAGCTGTCGAAGCGGGAGACCGGCAAGACCATCTACATCCTCGACGAGCCGACGACCGGCCTGCACTTCGCCGACATCCAGCGGCTCCTCGAGGTGCTCAACCGGCTCACCGACGCCGGCAACACCGTCGTCGTCATCGAGCACAACCTCGACGTCATCAAGACGGCCGACTGGGTGATCGACCTCGGGCCCGAGGGGGGCGACAAGGGGGGCGAGGTGGTGGTGGCCGGGACGCCGGAGCAGGTGGCGCTCCACCCCGGCTCCTACACGGGGCAGTTCCTCCGCCGGGTCCTCAAGGCCGACGCGCTGGCGGCGGTCCCCTCCGCGACCGCGCCCGCGGGCAACGGCGCCTCGACGCCCGCCGAGGACGCGTCCGCGCCGGCCGGCGCGCGCCGCGCCGGCAAGCCCTGAGGAGGGCGGGATGGCGGAGTGGTCGCGCTTCGCGACGCGGCCCGACCTCGGCGTCGACCTGCTCCACGCCCACTTCGAGCGGCACGCCTACGACCGGCACGCCCACGACTTCTACGCGATCGGCGTCTTCGTGACGGGCGCCGTGGCGTTCCGCTACCGGGCCGCGGCGCACGTCGCCCCGAGCGGAGCGGTGCTCGTCCTCGAACCGGGCGAGGCGCACGACGGCCGGCCGGCCGTCGCGGGCGGTTTCACGAAGCGGATGCTCTACGTGCAGCCGGCGACGCTCGGCCGCGCGGCCTGGGACGACGACGCGCCGCAGGCGCTCCCGGCCTTTCCGCGAGCGGTCCTCGACGACCCCTGGCTGGCGCGCCGCCTCGTCCGCCTCCACGCCGCGCTGGCCGACCCGCACGCCGGCCGGCTCGAGCAGGAGGGACGTCTGGTCGAGACCCTGGCGGCGCTGGCCGGGCGGCACGCGGAGGGCGGCCGGGAGCCGCGGGTCGTCCCCGACGACCGGGTGGTGCGCCGCGTGCGCGACTACCTGCACGCGCACGCGGCGGCGGACGTCTCCCTGGCCGACCTCGCGCGCGAGGCCGGCGTGAGCCGCTTCCGCGTGAGCCGGCTCTTCCAGCGCGCGTTCGGCCTGCCGCCGCACGCCTACCTCGTCCACCTCCGCCTCGCCGAGGCGCGACGGCGCCTGGCCGCGGGCGAGCCGCCGGCCGAGGTGGCCGCCGCGACCGGTTTCGCCGACCAGAGCCACCTCACCCGGCGCTTCCGGGGCGCCTTCGGCATCACGCCGGGCCAGTTCCGGGCCGCCTGCACGGACATTCAATCCCGCCGTCCTGCCCCGTTCTAGGCTCCGTCCGCAACCGTCACGTCCGGCCCGCGCGTGGGCGCACGACCCGGGGGAGCCCCGACCCGGGTCGCGAACGGCCGCACCCCGGCCGCGAACGGTGGTGCGCCTGCCGGCCAGGGACCTGCGCAGCCCGGCCGCGACGCGGGAAGACGGAACGGCCCGACCCCGGTGGTTCAGGAGGTACGTCATGCGGCTCGACACGACGATCGCGGTGTCCGTGCGGGAGGACCTTCCGGCCTGGCAGAGCTGAACGTGACCGCCTTCACGGCGAGCGGCGTCGCCGCGGGGACGGAGGGGGCGGTCGGCGAACCGTACGAGGACGCCGACGGCGTCCGCGACCTGCCGATGTTCCGCCAGCCGGTACCGAGGAGCTCTTCTCGACCGGTCACGACGAGGCCAACCGCGCGGCGGTGAAGGCGTGCCGCAGCGAGGCGCTCGCGCTCGTCGGGCTCGCCTTCCGCGCGGAGCGCAAGGCCGCCGACCGCGTGCTCGACGGCCTCTCGCTCCATCCCTGACCGGACGGCTGTACACTAGGACGGTGGCCGACGGCAACTATCCCGACGTCTACCCGGACGATCCCCGCGGGTGCGCCGGCTGCGGCCGTCTGCCGGAGCAGGTGGAGGCCGTGGCCGGTCCGGCCGCGGGGCCGTGCCTCTGCGTCGACTGCGTCGATCGCGGTCGCTCGGCGCTGACCTTCCTGCGGGGTACCTGCGCCCTGTGCGAGCGCCCGACCGGCGCGTCGCGCCGCGGCGCGCGGCTCGGCGACCCGGAGTTCGTCGTCTGCGCCGTCTGCCTCGACGGCCTCGCGGCCGTCATGGCGGAGCCCGACTAGCGGCCGCCGACATCGATCGGCCAGAGGTTCGGAGAGTGGGAGACGGGACGTGTCGGACCGCGAGCGCTGCGGCTGGGTGAAGCTGACGAGCCCGCTCTACGTCGCCTATCACGACGAGGAGTGGGGCGTGCCGGTGCACGACGACCGGACGCTCTTCGAGTTCCTGATCCTCGAGGGGGCGCAGGCCGGCCTCTCCTGGGAGACGATCCTCCGCAAGCGCGCCCGCTACCGCGAGGTCTTCGACGGCTTCGACCCGGCGAAGGTGGCCCGCTACGACGCCCGCAAGCGGCGGGCGCTCGTGGCCGACCCGGGGATCGTGCGCAACCGCCTCAAGATCGAGGCCGCGGTCCGCAACGCGAAGGCGTTCCTCGCCGTGCAGGACGAGTTCGGCAGCTTCGACGCCTACATCTGGCGCTTCGTGGGCGGTCGCCCTCGAGTGAACGGCTGGCGAACACTCGGCGAGGTGCCGTCGCGCACGCCGGAGTCCGACGCCATGAGCAAGGACCTGACGAAGCGCGGCTTCACCTTCGTCGGCACGACCATCTGCTACGCCTTCATGCAGGCCACGGGGATGGTGAACGACCACCTCGTCGGCTGCTTCCGCTACCCCGCACGAGGTCGAACGTGAGCGACACCCCGAAGCCGCAGGTGACTCCGGACCACTTCTTCGCCGTCGACATCCGGGTGGGCGTCGTCACCCACGCCGAGCCCTTCCCGGAGGCGCGCAAGCCGGCCATCAAGCTGACCATCGACTTCGGTCCGCTCGGCGTGAAGCGCTCGAGCGCGCAGATCACGCACCTCTACACGCCCGAGAGCCTCGTCGGGCGCCAGGTGGTGGCGGTGGTGAACTTCCCGGTGCGCCGGATCGCCGGGTTCCCGTCCGAGGTGCTCGTCCTCGGCGCGATCACCGCCGAGGGGGTCGTGCACCTGCTCCGCCCCGACCCGCCGGTGGCGGCGCCGGGCCTCCCGATCGCGTGATCCCGAAGCGGCGTGCGGCGTGCCGGACGGCGCCCGCGCCCGCCGCGTCGCCGGCGACCCGAAGACAGCCGTAGTCAAGGAGGGGCCGTGTCGCTCTCGCGAGATGACTACCTCGATCACCTCCGCACCGCCGTCGAGGTGGCCGGCGTGCCGGTGGCGCGGCTCGCCCTGCCCGAGGAGCACGACGTCGTCCTGCGGGGGATGCGGTTCCACTACCTCGACTGGGGGAGCGCCGGGAAGCGGCCGATCCTCTTCCTGCACGGGGGTGGGCTCACGGCCCATACCTGGGACCTCGTCTGCCTGGCCCTCCGGGAGGACTACCACTGCCTCGCCCTCGACCAGCGCGGTCACGGCGACAGCGAGTGGTCGCCGACGATGGACTACTCGCTCGAGGCGCACCGGGAGGACATCGCGGCCTTCGTGGACCACCTCGGCCTCGAGCGGTTCGTCCTCGTCGGCATGTCGATGGGCGGGGCCAACGGCCTCGCGTACGCCGGAACGGCGGCCGGCCGCCTTGCGGCCCTCGTCCTCGTGGACGTCGGGCCCGAGGTGCGGACCGAGGGGGTGCGCCGCATCCGGGAGTTCACGATGGCGGTGTCGGAGTTCGACTCCGTCGAGCACGCGGTCGAGCACGCCCTCGCCTTCAACCCGCGTCGCGACCCGACGCTGCTCCGCCGCAGCCTCCTGCACAACCTCAGGCAGCAGCCGAACGGCAAGTGGGTCTGGAAGTACGATCGGCGGCACCGGGGCCGACTCGACCCCGAGGAGGTGGCCCGCCGGCGGGCGGCGCTCTGGGCCGCGGTGCCGAAGGTCACCTGTCCCACGCTCGTCGTGCGGGGCGCGCGGAGCGACGTCTTCCTGGACGAGGACGCCGAGCGACTCGCGGCGCGGCTGCCCAGGGGCGAGTGGGTCCGCATCGAGGGCGCCGGGCACACGGTGCAGGGCGACAACCCGCGCGCCCTCACCGCCGAGATCCGGGCCTTCCTCGCCCGGCGCGTGGAGGCTCCCGGCGCAGGCTGACCGTGCCGCCCGGTCCGGCGCGCCGATCCTCCCTGCCCACCCTCGCCGCGCCGCCAACTTCACCGGGTACATGCGCCTCGTCGCGGACCACGTCAACGGGCACCGTCCCGGCCTCGCGATCCTCGACAGTCGCTCGCTGATCGCCGTGTTCCGCAAGGGCCAGGCCGCGCCGGCCGCCCTTCGTCGCCACGTCGGCGGGGACTCGACCACCCCGGTTGCGCGCGGTCACGCCGCCAGGCGGGTGACGCCGGCGCCAGCGCCGGCGGCCTTTACGAGTGGCGCGTGACCATCAGGTAGGCGAGGTTGTCGAACTCCTGGGTCAGGTCGACGTGCTTCACGATGGTCCCTTCGGGGACCGTGATGCGGATCGGGGCGAAGTTGAGGATGCCGCGGATGCCGGCGGCGACGAGCTGGTCGGCCACCTCCTGCGCGGCCTGCGCGGGCGCGGTGATGATGCCGATCTCGATGTTCCGCTCCGCGGCCACCGAGGCGAGGTCGGTCATCGGCAGCACCTGGAGGCCGTGCGCGAGCGGCCGGCCGATCTTGGCCGGGTCGGCGTCGAACGCCGCGACGAAGTGGTACCCCTGCTTCACGAAGTTCCCGTAGGAGAGGAGCGCCTCGCCGAGCCGGCCGACGCCGACCAGGGCGACGTGCCAGGTCTTGTTGAGGCCGAGAATCTTGCGGATGTCGAAGAGGAGGTCCTTGACGTAGTAGCCGACCCCGCGTACCCCGAACTCGCCGAAGTAGGCGAGGTCCTTGCGGATCTGCGCGGCGTTCATGCCGCACTCCTCGGCCAGTTCGGCCGAGGAGATGACCCGTCGGTCCTGCGCGTCGAGGTTCGAGAGGTAGCGCGCGTAGACCGAGAGTCGCTTGATCGTCGCTTCGGGGATCTTCAGGAACTTCATGTACGCGGGCGACCTCGGTATGCGTGGCGGGCGGCGGGCCGACCTCGTGGCCGCGCCGCCCGCCTTCGGGACCCGGTCTAGATCTTCCCCTGCAGCAGGAAGGCGATGACCAGGGCGTAGATGACCAGCGACTCGATGAGGGCGAGACCGATGATCATCGGCGTCTGGATCTTGCCCGAGGCCGACGGGTTGCGCGCGATGCCGTCGAGGGCCGCGGCGACGGCGCGACCCTGACCGAGCGCGCCGCCGAAGGCGGCGACCGCGATGGCGATGCCCGCCGAGAGGGCGAGCAGGCCGCCCGTGGTCCCGGAGGCGGCCTCCGCGGCCTGCGCGTACGAGACCGGCGCGAAGACCAGGGCGCTGGCGACCGCGGCGGCAAAGCTGAGGAGAACCCGACGAATCATGAACACACACCCTCCGTGTTGGACTGGTGACGCGAAGCGACGACTAGTGCTCGTCGTGCGCGACGGCGCCAGCGATGTACATCATGCTGAGGAGACAGAAGACGAACGTCTGGATGAGGGCCACGAAGAGACCGAGGCCCATGGCCAGCACCGGCACGACCAGCGGGATCAGGCTCGAGAAGAGCCCGAAGACCTGGTGGTCGCCGTACATGTTGCCGAAGAGACGAACGGACAGCGACAGGGGCCGGGCGAGGTGGCTGATCACCTCGATCACGAGCATGAGCGGGGCGAGCCACCAGATCGGCCCGAGGAAGTGCTTCACGTAGCCCGCGCCGTTCGCCTTGACGCCGACCACGTGCGTCACGACGAACACCGTGAGGCCGAGGACCGCGGTCGTCCCGAGATGCTGCGTCGGCGGCAAGAAGCCCGGCAGGAGGCCTTCGAGGTTGCAGAAGAGGATGAAGAGCGCGAGCGTGCCGAGGAGCGGCAGGTAGCGGCGACCGTCGTGGCCGATGATGCTCTCGGAGAAGTCGAGCACCATGCCGACGATCCCCTCGAGGATCGTCTGGAGGTCGAACTTCCCGGTCGGCACGAGGCTCGCCTGGCCGCTGCGGATCCGGGCGGTCCCCACCCAGGCCACGATCGCGACGACGATGGCGGCGAAGACGGCGCCGACGACGTGGATCAGCGCGTGCTCGAGGCCCGGGATCTGATGGAGGAGCAGGAAGCCGTGATCGCCGCCTTCGGCGGCCGCCTCGCCTCCCGGCGTGGCGGCCCACCCCGGCACGACCAGCCGCGCGAGCGAGAGGGTGGCCGCGGCGAACGCGGCCGACAGCAGCCATCCGGCGAGCCGACGGGTCCTGGGCCGTTGTGCCATTGGTCGCAGCGCTCCTCTACTCGCGGGCCGACGGGTTCCTGACGAACTCGACGACCGTCGCGATGAACACCGTCGACAGACCGACCAGGAGGCCGATCGGGTCGACGCCGGTCCGGCGGACCAGCAGGTACACGAGGGCGACGAGCGCCCCGAACTTCAGCACGAACTCGACGGCCAGCCGCGCCGCCACGACGCCGCGGCCCCGTCCCTCCGCCTCCTCGGCCGCGGCCGCCGCCTCGGCCAACGCCCGCGCGACGATGCGGCGCAGCCAGCGGAAGTTGAGCCACATGGCGAGCGCGCCGACGCCCACGCCCGCCGTCACCGGCACCGACCGCCAGGCGAGGCTCGCCGCGGTCAGGACGAGGCCGACGACGACGATGGTCCGTTCGAGCGACCCGGCGGTCATCAACGGCTCGCAGCCGGCCTCCGCTCCGCCCGGGATGAACCCGGGCTCCGCTCCTCGGCGCGCCTTGCGGCGCGCCAACCACCGGTGGCTGCTCGCCTCATCGGGCGGCTCACGCCGCCCTCCGGCCACGGCTCGCAGCCGGCCTCCGCTCCGCGCGGGGCAAGCCCGCGCTGCGCTCAACCGGGGCTACGCCCCAGACCCCCCGACCGGTGGCTGCTCGCCTCCGCCGTCGCTTCGCTCCGGCTTGGCCTCCTCCTCCCGCTGCCAGGCCCTGAGCGCCCGCGCGAGTTCCAGGAAGCCGCCGACCGCGCCGAGCACGAGGCCGATCAGCGCGAACCACGGCCCGGTCCCGAGCCACCGGTCGAGCCCCATCCCCAGGAGCAGGCCGCCGACGACCGAGCCGGTCATGGCGGCGCCGGCGCCGGTGACGCGCGCCGCCGCCTGCCATCGACTCCGCCGGCGGCGCCGGGCCACTAGAGGGCCTTGAAGGCTCGCTTCGCGGCCTCCACGGTGGCGGCAACCTCGTCCGGCCCGTGGGCCAAGGAGACGAAGGCCGCCTCGAACTGCGACGGCGCCAGGTACACGCCGGCGTCGAGCATGGCGGCGAAGAACTTCGCGTACCGCGCGGTGTCCGCTCGCTTCGCCTCCGCGTAGTTGCGCACCGGGCCCTCGCAGAAGAAGGTCGTGAACATCGACCCCACCCGGTTGGTCGTCACCGGCACCTCGGCCATCCGGGCCGCCTGCGCGAGGCCGTCGGCCAGGGCCGCGCTCGTCGCCTCGAGCCGGTCGTACACCCCGGGCTCGCGGAGCAGCCTCAGGGTCGCGATCCCCGCGGACATGGCCAGCGGGTTGCCCGAGAGCGTCCCGGCCTGGTACACGGGGCCCGCCGGCGCGACCATCGACATCAGGTCCCGGCGGCCGCCGTAGGCCCCGACCGGCAGCCCGCCGCCGATCACCTTGCCGAGCGTCGTGAGGTCGGGCAGGACGCCGTAGCGCGCCTGCGCGCCGCCGTACGCCACGCGGAAGCCGCTCATGACCTCGTCGAAGATCAGGAGCGCCCCGTGCTCGCGGGTGATCGCCCTGAGCCCCTCGAGGTAGCCCGGCTCGGGCGCCGCGACGCCGAAGTTGCCCGGGACCGGCTCGACGATCAGCGCCGCGATCCGCCGCCCCTCGCGGGCGAACAGGCCGCGCACCCCCTCGAGGTCGTTGTACTCGACCGAGTACGTGTGCTTCGCGAAGTCCGCCGGCACGCCGGGGCTGTCGGGTAGACCGAGCGTGGCCACGCCGGAGCCCGCCTGCACGAGCAGGTAGTCCGCGTGGCCGTGATACCCGCCGGCGATCTTCACGATGGCGTCGCGCTTCGTCGCCGCCCGCGCGAGCCGGATCGCCCCCATGACCGCCTCGGTCCCCGAGTTGACGAAGCGGACCATCTCGACCGACGGCACCGCCTCGCACACGAGCTTCGCCAGCTCGGTCTCGAGGGCGGTCGGCGCACCGTACGACGTGCCTCGGTCGGCCGCCTCCCTGATCGCCCGCACCACCTCCGGATGGGCATGCCCGAGGATCATCGGGCCCCACGAGCCGACGTAGTCGACGTATGTCCGGCCGTCGACGTCCGTGACGCGCGCGCCCGAGGCACGCTCGATGAACCGGGGAACGCCGCCCACCGCGCGAAACGCCCGCACCGGGCTGTTGACGCCGCCTGGGAGATACCGCTTGGCCTCCTCGAACAGCGCCTCGGAGCGGCCTGTCGTCATCGAGCGATCTCGAAAAGGGGGACCAGGAGCGAGCTTGTGAACGTGAAAAAAGTAACAGCCTCGACGCGGGCCTGTCAAGGTCGGTTTGACGCCGGGAGGCGGGTCCTCGCGCACGCCCTTGGCGTTGGAGCAAGGAACCGCTGGTCACGCCGCCGCGAGTGTGCTGTGATGATCCTCACGGGAAGGCTAGGGTCAAGTGGACACCCTCGCGGACGAACTCAAGCGCAAGGTGGACGCGGTCGTGGCCGACTGGGTCGCGACGTTGCTGCGGCCGTATCCGTCCGCCGCCGACCTCGACCGCCTCGTGGAGCGGACGGTGGCCGCCGTGCGCGCCGTCGTGTCGGGCGCCGAGGCCCGGACGAACGCGGTCACCGGGGCGGTCGAGGCGACCACGCGCGACCTTCACGCGCAGCAGGCGCACCAGGCCCCGTTCGACGTCTGTCCGGAGACCCCTTGCCGCCCCATCCGAGAGGCCCTCGCACGCGCCGCCCGGTCGGCGTGACAGGCTTGACACTCAGGGCCCCTCGCTCTACCTTGCATCGCACGAGTTTTCACAAGCGATCCGCCCGCCCTACAGACACTCAACGCCGCACTGTGCCGGAGCACGCCGGGACGTCCGCCGGGCGTCGGCGGTCGAGGTCGGTCCGCCGGCCGCGTGGCTGCGGGACTCCACTGCCCGAACGGAGAGGGCCTACACGGTGCTGTCCGCTTACGTGCCGATCGTCGTCGCGCTCCTGTTCGCCATGGTGGTGGCGGCGGGCGCCCTCGTCGTCTCCGCCCTGCTCGGCCCGAGGCGGCCGACGACCAACCTGACGCCGTACGAGTGCGGCATCACGCCGGTCGGTGACGCGCGCATCCGCTTCGACGTCAAGTTCTACCTGGTCGGGCTCCTCTTCGTCATCTTCGACATCGAGACGATCTTCCTGATCTCCTGGGGCGTCGTCTTCCGCGACTTCGTCACGGCCGGCCACGGCGGCTACATCTTCGCCATCATGGCCATCTTCCTCGGCCTCCTGGTGCTGGGCCTCCTCTACGAGTGGCGCAAGGGCGCCCTCGAGTGGGACGAGCGCTGACATGAGCGACGCGCTCCAGACCGGCGTCGTCTGGGCGATCCAGGCGCTGATCATCCTGGCGCCCGGCCTCATCCCGCTCGCCATCGTCCCGGGCCTCGTCTACGTCGAGCGCCGGATGTCGGCCTTCATCCAGGACCGGATCGGCCCCAACCGGGTCGGCCCCCTCGGCCTCCTGCAGCCGGTGGCCGACGCGCTCAAGTTCATCTTCAAGGAAGACATCGTCCCGCCGCACGCGCACCGGTGGCTCTACATCCTGGCGCCGGCCTTCGCGGCCGTGCCGGCGCTCTGCACGCTGGCCGTGGTGCCGCTGGGACACACGCTGCACGTCTTCGGTCGCGAGATCGCGCTCATCGCCGCCGACGTGAACGTCGGCATCCTGGTCGTCTTCGGCCTGACCTCGCTCGGCGTCTACGGCATCGTGCTCGCCGGCTGGGCGAGCAACAACAAGTACTCGCTCCTGGGCGGCCTGCGCTCGTCGGCCCAGATGATCTCCTACGAGCTGTCGCTCGGCCTCTCGGTCATCGGCGTCATCATGCTGGCCGGCTCCCTGCGCCTCACCGACATCGTGATGATGCAGGACAAGCTGAACTGGTTCGTCTTCCTCCAGCCGATCGGCGCCATCGTCTTCCTGATCGCGTCCTACGCCGAGACGAACCGCCTGCCGTTCGACCTGCCGGAAGCCGAGACGGAGCTGGTCGCCGGGTACCACACCGAGTACGGCTCCATGAAGTTCGCCCTCTTCTTCCTGGGCGAGTACGCGGCCATGATCACGGCGAGCGCGCTCACGGTGACGCTCTTCTTCGGCGGGTGGCAGCTCCCGTACTACCTCGAGTGGAGCCGGCACCTGCCGCAACTGCTGGCGGACCTGATCCCGCCGGCGGTCTTCGCCTTCAAGACGCTCTTCTTCCTCTTCCTCATGATCTGGGTGCGGTGGACCTTCCCGCGGTTCCGCTACGACCAGCTCATGGACTTCGGCTGGAAGGTCATGTTGCCGGCGGCGCTCCTCAACATCGCCTGGACGGCCGTGATCATCCTGGCCGGGTGGGTGTGATGGAAGCGCTCTTCTTCTGGGTCTTCGCCGTCGTGTCGGTCGTGGCCGGCGTCCTCGTCATCACGCGCCGCAACCCGGTCACGTCGGCCCTCTGGCTCGTCGTGGTGATGTTCTGCCTGGCGGGGCTCTTCCTGCTCCTGCACGGCTTCTTCCTCGCCGCGGCCCAGGTGATCGTCTACGCCGGCGCCATCATGGTGCTGTTCCTCTTCGTCATCATGCTGCTCAACCTGGACGACGTGGAACTGGGCGCGGCGCGGCCGACGTTCGTCAAGGGGCTCTCGGTGGCGCTGGCCGGAGGCCTGGTGCTCCTCGTCGTGGCGGCGCTCCTCGCGGGCCGGCCCGCGCCGGTCGCCCAGCCGCCGGCGGCCGTCGCGACGCCGCCCGCCGCCCCGGCCGCGGGCGAGCCGTCCTTCGGTGACCCGGAGGCGCTCGCGCGCCTGCTCTTCACCGACTACCTGATCCCGTTCGAGCTCGCGTCGGTGCTGCTCCTGGCGGCCATGGTCGGCGCCGTCGTCCTCGCCAAGCGGGAGCTGCGTCCATGATCGTGCCGTCGCTCGAGCACTACCTGGTCCTGTCGGCGATCCTCTTCGTCCTCGGGGCGATCGGCGTCCTCACCCGGCGCAACGGGCTCATCATGTTCATGTCGATCGAGCTCATGCTGAACGCGGTGAACCTGACGCTCGTCGCCTACTCGCGCCACCTCGCCGACATGGCCGGCCACATCCTGGTCTTCATGGTCATGACGGTCGCGGCGGCCGAGGCGGCCGTGGGGCTCGCCATCATCTGGGCGATCTTCCGCAACCGGACGACGGTGAACATCGACGAACTCACCCTCATGAAGGGCTAACGAAGGGCTGGCGGACCGAGACATGACGACGACGCTGCCGCTCTGGCTCATCCCGGCGCTCCCGCTGGCCGGGTTCCTCGTGAACGGCCTCCTCGGACGGCGGCTGCCGAAGGCCGTCGTGGGGTTCGTCGCCTGCGCCTCGGTCGGCGCGGCCTTCATCGTGAGCCTCCTCGCCTTCCGCGACCTCCTCGCCCTGCCGGCGGGGCAGCGCGTGATCGAGCAGGTGCCGTTCGTCTGGATCGAGGCGGGGCCCTTCCGGGCCGACTTCGGGCTCCTCCTCGACCCGCTGTCGGCCTCGCTCGCCCTCGTGGTGACCGGGATCGGCTTCCTGATCCACGTGTACTCGACCTCGTACATGGAGCACGACGAGGGCCTGAGCCGCTACTTCGCGTACCTGAACCTCTTCACGTTCGCGATGCTGGTCCTCGTGCTGGCGAACAACTACCTCCTCATGTTCGTCGGCTGGGAGGGCGTGGGGCTCTGCTCGTACCTCCTGATCGGCTTCTGGTACGAGAAGGACTCCGCGGCGAACGCCGGCAAGAAGGCCTTCATCGTGAACCGCATCGGCGACGTCGGCTTCGCCCTGGGCGTGATGCTGGTCTTCGCCCTCTTCGGGTCGATCGCCTACTCGGAGGTCTTCCCCCGGGCGGCCGCCACGCTCACGGAGACGACCGCCACGCTGATCGCCGCGCTGCTCTTCGTGGGGGCCGTCGGCAAGAGCGCCCAGATCCCGCTCTACGTCTGGTTGCCGGACGCCATGGAGGGCCCGACGCCGGTCTCGGCGCTCATCCACGCCGCCACGATGGTCACGGCCGGCGTCTACATGGTCGCCCGCTCGAGCGCCATCTACGTGATGGCGCCGGAGGTGATGGCGGCGGTGGCGATCGTCGGCGCGGCCACGGCGATCTTCGCCGCCTCGATCGGCCTCGTGCAGAACGACATCAAGCGGGTCCTCGCCTACTCCACCGTGAGCCAGCTCGGCTACATGTTCCTCGCGGCGGGCGTGGGGGCCTTCTCGGCGGCCATCTTCCACCTGATCACGCACGCCTTCTTCAAGGCGCTCCTCTTCCTCGGCTCGGGCTCGGTCATCCACGCCATGGACGGCGAGCAGGACATGCGGAAGATGGGGGGCCTCAAGGCCTGGCTGCCGACGACCTACTGGACCTTCGTCGTCGGCACGCTGGCCATCGCCGGCATCCCGCCGCTCGCCGGCTTCTTCTCGAAGGACGAGATCCTCTTCTCGGCGTTCGCCGCGGGCGGGCTCGGCCGGGTGCTCTGGGTGGTCGGCGTGGCCGCCGCCGCCATGACGAGCTTCTACATGTTCCGGCTCGTCTTCCTCACGTTCCACGGGCAGCCGCGGATGAGCGAGGAGGTCCGGCACCACCTCCACGAGTCGCCGGCGCCGATGACCGTGCCGCTCGTGGCCCTGGCCATCGGCTCGGTCGTGGCCGGCTTCATCAACGTCCCGCACGCCCTGGGCGGCCACACCGCCCTCGGGACGTTCCTCGCGCCGGTCCTCGCCGCCGCCGGGGAGCACGGCGAGCCGAGCGTCGCGCTCGAGTTCGCCCTGATGGGGCTCTCGGTGGCGATCGCGGTCGTCGGCTGGGTCGTCGCCTACCGGCTCTACCTCCTCGACCCCACCGCGGCCGGGCGCCTGGCCGCCCGCTTCTCGGGCCTCTACCAGACCCTCCTCAACAAGTACTGGGTCGACGAGCTGTACGACCGGGTGGTGGTGAGGCCCTTCGTGGCGACCTGCACCTGGCTCTGGCGGGCGGTGGACGCGCGCGTCATCGACGGCGCCGTGAACGGCGTCGGCCGCGTCCTCACCGGCGGGGCCGCGGTGCTCCGCCTCGCCCAGTCGGGTCAGGCGCAGTCCTACGCGTTCTACGTGCTCCTCGGGACGGTCGCCGTGCTGCTCTACGTCCTCACGCAGGGGCGAGCGTAAGATGCCGATCCTCTCGATCGTCACCTTCCTGCCGCTCGTCGCGGCTCTCGTCCTGCTCGCCGTGCCCCGGCGGCAGGAGAGCGCCATCCGGTGGTTCGCCCTCCTCGCGAGCGTCGCGACGTTCCTCGTGTCGCTCGCCATCGTGCCGGCCGTCCCGGCCGACCGGGCCGGCTTCGCGCTGGTCGAGGACGTCCCGTGGATCACCGTGGGGGCGCTCGAGATCCGCTACCACCTCGGGGTCGACGGCCTCTCGCTCTGGCTCGTGCTCCTGACGACGCTCATCACGCCGGTGGCCATCGCGGCCTCCTTCTCGTCCATCGAGACGCGCGTCAAGGAGTACTTCGTCTGCATGCTCCTCCTCGAGACGGGGATGGTCGGCACGTTCCTCGCGCTCGACCTGTTCCTCTTCTACGTCTTCTGGGAGGTCATGCTGGTCCCGATGTACTTCCTCATCGGGATCTGGGGCGGCGCGCGCCGGATCTACGCCGCGATCAAGTTCTTCCTCTACACGATCACCGGCAGCCTCCTCATGCTGGTGGCCATCCTGGTGCTCGTGTACCTCCAGGCGCAGGCCACGGGCGGCGCCTACGCGTTCGACCTGCTGCCGATCTACGGCCTCTCGATCCCGCGCGAGACGCAGCTCTGGCTCTTCGCCGCCTTCGCCCTCGCCTTCGCCATCAAGGTGCCGATGTTCCCGTTCCACACGTGGCTGCCCGACGCGCACGTCGAGGCGCCCACGGCCGGGAGCGTCATCCTGGCGGGCGTGCTCCTCAAGATGGGGACGTACGGCTTCCTCCGGTTCGCGATGCCGCTCTTCCCCGAGGCGGTGGAGGCCTTCTGGTGGCCGGTGATGGTCCTGTCGGTCGTCGGGATCGTCTACGGCGCCTGGGTGGCCACCATCCAGCCCGACGTGAAGAAGCTCGTCGCCTACTCGAGCGTCTCGCACCTCGGGTTCGTCATGATGGGCCTCTTCTCGCTCACGCCGATGGGGGTGCAGGGCGCGATCCTCCAGATGGTGAACCACGGGCTCTCGACCGGCGCGCTCTTCCTCCTGGTCGGCATGATCCACGAGCGGCGGCACACGCGCGAGATCGCCGCCTTCGGCGGTCTCACGAAGGTCGTGCCGGTCTTCGCCGTCTTCTTCATGATCGCGACGCTGTCGTCCATCGGGCTTCCGGGACTCAACGGCTTCGTCGGCGAGTTCCTCACGCTGGTCGGGACCTTCTCGAGCGACCGGGAGGGGAGCCGCTGGGTGGCGGCGGTGGCGACCACCGGCATGATCTGGAGCGCGGTCTACATGCTGTGGATGTTCCAGCGGGTCATGTTCGGGCCGCTCGACAAGCCGGAGAACAAGGGCCTCGCCGACCTCGGCGGGCGTGAGGTGGCCCTCCTCCTGCCGGTCGTCCTCTTCATCGTCTGGATCGGCGTCTACCCGAACACCTTCCTCGGCCGGATGGCGCCGGCTGTCGACGCCTTCATCGCACGGGTCGAGCAGGGCAGGACTGCGGCCGCGCCGAGCATGGAGGCCGTGAAGTGATCCCGTCCCTCCAGAGCATTCAGACGGCCGGATGGGACGTCGTCCCGATCCTCGGGCCGATGCTCGTCGTCACGCTCACGGCGCTCATCGCGCTCGGGCTCGACCTCGTCCCGTCGGCGGGCAAGAAGGCGCACGTCGCCTACCTGTCGCTCTTCGGCACGCTCTGCGCCATGCTCCTCGCCTTCGTCTTCTACGACGCGGTCGGGGAGAGCCAGCAGTACGTCTTCGCCGACGCGGTCGTCATGGACGGCTTCGCGCTCTTCTTCCACGTC
>DATCKS010000340.1:0-7092 GCA_036562265.1 Thermodesulfobacteriota bacterium
GACCAGGCCAGGTCCACCCTCGACGCGACGAAGGCCGACGTCGACGCGCTCGAAGCCCGGGTGCGGGAGCAGGCGGTCCAGCTCCGCTACTTCGGCGTCACCGCCCCCTCCGACGGCATCATCGGCGACATCCCGGTGCGCGTAGGGGACTACGTGACGACCTCGACGGTCCTCACGACGCTCGACCAGAACCAGGCGCTCGAGGTGAACGTGTCGGTCCCCGTCGAGCGGGCGCCGGAACTCGCGATCGGGATGCCGGTGCTCCTCGTCGACCGGGAGGGGAAGACGATCGCGACCGCCCGCATCGGCTTCATCTCCCCCCAGGTGAACGACGCCACCCAGTCGGTCCTCGTCAAGACCATCGTGGAGAACACGACCGGCGACCTCAGGACCGAGCAGTTCGTCCGGGCGCGCATCGTCTGGCAGACGCGCAAGGGGCCGGTCGTGCCGGCGGCGGCCGTGACCCGCCTCAACGGGCAGCCGTTCGCCTTCGTGGCCGAGGAGGACGGCGGCGCGCTCGTCGCCAGGCAGCGGCCGATCGAGGTCGGCACCATCATCGGCAACGACTACGTGGTCCTCGAGGGGATCGAGCCGGGCGACCGGGTCGTCGTGTCGGGCATCCAGAAGCTCCGTGACGGCGCGCCGCTCGCGCCCGAGCCGTAAGGATCCCCCGTGTTCGTCGACTTCTTCATCCGCCGGCCGATCTTCGCCTCGGTCTGCTCGCTGCTCATCATCCTCGCCGGCGCCGTGAGCATCCCGATCCTGCCGATCGCCCAGTACCCGGAGCTGGCCCCGCCGCAGGTGAACGTCTCCGCCGTCTACACCGGCGCGAACGCGCAGGTGGTCGAGTCGGCCGTCACGATCCCCCTCGAGCAGGCGATCAACGGCGTCGAGGGGATGAAGTACATGACCTCGAGCTCGGGCAACGACGGCACGAGCCAGATCACCGTCACCTTCGACGTCGGTCGCGACCTCGACCTCGCGGCCGTCGACGTCCAGAACCGGATCTCCCAGGTGGAGGGGCGGCTGCCGCAGGCCGTCCGGGACAACGGCATCCAGGTGAACAAGGCCTCCACCGCCTTCGTCCTCGCCGTCGGCCTCTACGCGGAGAACGGCGAGTACAGCAACCTCTTCCTGAGCAACTACGCCGACGTCTACATGGTGGACGCGCTCAAGCGGGTCGAGGGGGTGGGCGAGGTCAGGATCTTCGGCGAGCGGAAGTACGCCATGCGGATCTGGCTCGACCCGCAGCGGCTCGCCTCGCGCGGCCTCACCGCCTCGGACGTGGTCGCCGCCGTCGGGGAGCAGAACGTGCTCGTCTCCGCGGGGCAGGTCGGCCAGGCGCCGGCCGTACCCGGACAGCAGTACCAGATCACGGTGCGCGCGCAGGGACGGCTCACGGACCCGGAGGAGTTCGGGCGGATCGTCCTCGAGACGGGAGACGACGGGACGCTCGTCCAGCTCAAGGACGTCGGCCGGGTGGAACTCGGCGCCGAGAACTACAACAGCGTCCTGCGCTTCAACGGCTACGAAGGGGTCGGCATCGGCGTCATCCAGCTCCCCACCGCCAACGCCCTCGAGGTGGAGCGCAACGTCCGGGCCGAACTCGAGCGGCTTGCCGAGAGCTTTCCGCCCGGCATGCAGTACGCCATCGCGTTCAACACGACGACGGTCATCGCGGAATCGATCCGGGAGGTCGTGACGACGCTCTTCGAGGCGATCGCCCTCGTCATCCTCGTCATCTTCGTCTTCCTCCAGACCTGGCGGGCGACGGTCATCCCGGCCATCACGATCCCGGTGTCGCTCATCGGGACCTTCGCCTTCGTCGAGCTCTTCGACTTCTCCATCAACACGCTCACCCTCTTCGGCCTGACGCTCGCGACCGGCCTCGTCGTGGACGACGCCATCGTCGTCATCGAGAACATCGAGCGCCACATCCACGACAAGGGGGAGAGCCCGAGGGTGGCGTCGTCGCGCGCGATGGGCGAGGTGACCGGCGCCGTCATCGCCATGTCGCTCGTCGTCATCGCGGTCTTCGTGCCGGTCGCCTTCTTCCCGGGGACGGCGGGGCGGCTCTACAACCAGTTCGCGCTCACGATCGCCTTCTCGATCGCGCTGTCGACCTTCAACGCCCTCACGCTCACGCCGGCCCTCTCGGCGCTCCTCCTCGCGCCGAGCGGCGCGAAGACGCGCGGCGTCTTCGGCTGGGTGAACCGGGTGATCGCCGCCTCGACGGACGGGTACGTCCGGTCGCTGCGCCGGCTCGTGCGGTTCAGGCTCGCGATGCTCGGCGCCTTCGCGGTGCTCCTGCTCCTCACCTGGTGGGTCTACCGCCTCGTCCCGACGAGCTTCGTCCCCGAGGACGACCAGGGGTACTTCATCACGCAGATCCAGGCGCCGGCCGGGACGTCGCTCCAGTACACGACCGACGTGGTGAAGAAGGTGGAGGCGATCCTCGGCGAGGAGGACGAGGTGCAGGCCACCTTCGCCGCCATCGGCTTCAGCTTCGGCGGGTCGGCGCCCAACAAGGCGCTGGTCTTCTCGCCGCTCAGGCCGATCGACGAGCGGACCGAGCCGGACGAGACGGCCGCGGCCGTCATCGACCGGGTGCGGGGGCGGATGCTCGCCCTCCCCGACGCGATCGTCGTGCCGTTCAGCCCGCCGGCCGTGCGCGGCATCGGGAACTTCGGCGGGTTCCAGTTCCAGGTGCAGGACCGGTCGGGCGGGCCGCCCGAGGCGCTCGCCGAGGCGGTCTCCGGCGTGCTGGCGGAGGGGAGCCGGCAGCCCGGCCTGCGCGGGCTCTTCACCGCCTTCACGGCCAACGACCCGCAACTCCTCGTCTCGATCGACCGCGAGCGGGCCAAGGCGCTCGGCGTGCCGCTCTCGGACATCGCCGCCACGCTGCAGGTGTACATGGGCTCGGAGTTCGTCAACGACTTCGAGTTCAACAACCGGTCGTACCGCGTCTACGTGCAGGCCGACCGGCAGTTCCGGGCGAATCCCAGGGACATCAGGGAGTTCTACGTGCGCTCGGGCTCGGGCGGCATGGTCCCGCTCGACAACCTCGTGACGATCCGCGAGGTCACGGCGCCGCAGACCATCAACCACTTCAACCTCTTCCGGTCGGCCGAGATCATCGGCACCGCCGCGCCCGGCTACAGCTCCGGCCAGGCCATCGCGACCATGGAGGAGACGGCCGGCCGGGTGCTCCCCCAGGGGATGACCTACGCCTGGTCGGGCCTCGCCCTCGAGGAGATCGAGGCGGGGCGGACGGCGATCGTCATCTTCGCGCTCGGCGTCCTGGTCGTCTTCCTGGTCCTCGCGGCGCAGTACGAGAGCTGGGTGCTGCCCGGCATCGTCATGCTCGCCGTCCCGGTCGCCATCCTGGGCGCCCTCGGCGCCCAGTGGCTGCGCGGCTTCGACAACGACGTCTTCTGCCAGATCGGCCTCGTCCTCCTGATCGGGCTCGCGGCGCGCAACGCCATCCTGATCGTCGAGTTCGCCGAGCAGCTCCGGGCGCGGGGGGCGGACCTCGTCGAGGCGACCATCGAGGCCGCGAGGCTCAGGCTGCGCCCGATCCTCATGACCTCCTTCGCCTTCATCCTCGGCCTCATGCCGCTCGTCTTCGCGAGCGGCGCCGGGTCGGTCGCCCGCAACTCGCTGGGGACCGCGGTGGCCGGTGGGATGCTCGTGTCGACGCTGCTCAACCTCTTCTTCATCCCGGTGCTCTACCTGATCGTGGAGGGGCTGAGGGAACGGGTGCTCGGGGCGAAGGCCTACGAGGCGTGGCACGAGACGCCCGGCGGCGAGGCGTAGCCGCCCTTGGCCGCCCTCGTCCGCCCGCGGCCCCGGTCGGCGCGCGCGTGCGGACGAGGCCGGCGCGCCCGGCTCGCGCCGCGAGCCACGGATCCCGCGGTTCTCCTTGACCAGCCATCCCCGTTCGGCCTATACGGCTCGACGCTGCTCCTGGGTTCGGCAACCGCCGTGAGCCGGATGGGCCGGTGAGGACTTTGCAGGCGTCGTCGCGTGGTGGTCAGGGGGGCGTTGCACGGAAGCGAGCAGGGCACGTGAGTCGACCGCAACCACGACGACTGCCGGCACGAGATCGAGACGGAGCTCGCGTTCATCATCCGGCGGGGCCGCCATCGCGGGCACCACACGGTCTGGATCGAGCCGTACCTGCTGAAGGTCCGTGCGCCTCACCGTATTGGACTTCGAGCGGACCGGTGCGGGACGCTCGGAACCAGATGCACAGGCCCCTCGACGCGGCGTCCGATAGTGGTCAGGAGGGACCGGAGAGTCGAATGCAGGTCGTGGACTTCGGACCCGAGCAGGCGGAGGTGATCGGAGAGTTCGGGAGTCGGGGCGCCAGGGCAGTCGCGCTGGGGGACGGTGTCGGCCGCGCGCACGTCTACGCCGTGCACGTCGAACCGGGCGGCCAGATCGGCGCTCACCCGGCCGGCTTCGGACAACTCTTCCTCGTCGTGACCGGTAGCGGATGGGTGGCAGGTGCGGACGGCCGCCGGGTCCCCCTCGCGGCCGGTCAAGGCGCCTACATCGGCCGCGGCGAGATCCACGCGAAGGGCAGCGACAGCGGCATGGTGGCCATCATGGTGCAGGTGGACGAGTTGCGCCCGAAGCCGCCGTCTCGGGAGGCCGGCGGTGCCGTCTGACGACTCGTGAGACTGTGGGGTCAGGCCTTGACGTTTTCCTCGCCGATCGCGTTCGGCCCTCGAGGCTTTCCGGACACTTACCAGCGTGGTCGCGGTTGAACCCCAGTGTTCTTCGGTACTTTCGCCGACCGGGGGGCGTGGAAAATGGAAAGGCCTGACCCCCTGGAAAATGGAAAGGCCTGACCCCGGGACGTCAGCTTGCGAGGGTGGCCTTCACGCTGAGCGCCACGTTGCCCTTGAGGGCCTGGGAGATGGGGCAGCCGTCCTTGGCCTCTTCGGCGGCGCGGGCGAAGGCGGCCTGATCGATACCCGGGACGCGGCCTTCCACCTCGAGGGCGCTCGAGGTCACCTTGAAGCCCTGGTCCACCTTGTCGAAGGTGACCGCCGCGCGCACCTCGAGTCGCTCGGCCGGGGTGCGGGCCTTCGCGAGGCCGGCCGAGAGCGCCATGGCGAAGCAGCTCGCGTGCGCGGCGGCCAGAAGCTCCTCGGGGCTCGTCCGGCCGTTCGGCTCCTCGCTGCGCGAGGCCCAGGTGATGGCCTGGTCCGTGAAGGTGCCGCTGCTCCGCGCGGACACCCGCCCCTTGCCCGACAGGAGGTCTCCCTCCCACACCGCCTCGGCCCGTCGAATCGCAGCCATCCGTCTTCTCCTCCTTGGGCGATCGGTTCGCCCGGGACGATGCTCGCACGGCTCGGGCCGGGGCGCCGTGAGCCGCCGGACGAAACGGCCGGGCCGGCCGCTCGTCCGGCTCGGGCGGGCTAGCTCGGCGTGGCCCGCAGGTACTGCGGCGGGTAGACGAGCGGCGCGCCGAGGGCGCGCGAGGCGTGGAGCGGCCAGTAGGGGTTGCGCAGCAGCTCGCGCCCGAGGAACACCGCGTCGGCCTGGCCGGTCACCACGATCTGCTCGGCCTGCTCCGGCGCGGTGATCAGCCCGACCGCGGCGGTCGGCACCTTCGCCTCGCGCCGGATGGTGGCGGCGAAGGGGACCTGGTAGCCCGGCGCCATCGGCACCTTGGCCCAGGGCACGATCCCGCCCGACGAGCAGTCGATCAGGTCGACGCCGAGGGCGGCGAGCCGCTTCGACAGCTCCACGGCCTCTTCCAGGGTGAAGCCCCCGTCCACCCAGTCGGTCGCCGAGATCCGCACGAAGAGGGGACGATTCGCCGGCCACGCCTGCCGGACGGCCGCGGCGACGGCGAGCGGGGCGCGCATGCGGTTCTCGAGCGAGCCGCCGTACTCGTCGGTGCGGCGGTTGGCGAGCGGCGACAGGAAGCTGTGCAGCAGGTAGCCGTGCGCCATGTGCAGCTCGATCACCTCGAAGCCGGCCGCGAGCGCCCGCCGTGCGGCGTCGACGAACTGCGCCACGACGCCGTCGATGTCGCTGCGCGACAGCTCGCGCGGCTCCGGGTAGCCCTCGCCGAACGGCACCGCGCTCGGGGCGACCGGTTGCCAGCCGCGCGCGGAGGGCGCAAGCGGCTTGCCGCCACGCCAGGGCGCGTCGGTCGAGGCCTTGCGGCCGGCATGGGCAAGCTGGACGCCCGGCACGGCGCCGTGCGCCTTGAGGAAGGTCGTGATGCGGCGGAACGCCTCGGCGTGCCGGTCGCTCCAGAGGCCGCTGTCGTCGGGCGAGATGCGCCCCTCGGGCGACACCGCGGTCGCCTCCACCATGATGAGCGCGGCGCCGCCGACGGCGCGGCTGCCGAGGTGGACGAGGTGCCAGTCGGTCGGCATCCCGTCCTCGGACGAGTACTGGCACATGGGGGAGACGAAGACGCGGTGCCTGAACTCGATGTCGCGCAGGCGAAAGGGCGAGAAGAGTCGGCTCACGTAGGACACCTCGCAGTCGGGTATCGGGATCGCCGCGGAGCATTCTAGCGGTCGGCACCGGGCCGTACCAATCCGGCGCCGGTCCGGGGGACGCTGCAGCGCCCCCCTCGGCCGTCGGCGAGGAGCGGACCACGGCCGGCCGGGACCCTCGGATCGCCCGACGCCGCCGTACGGCCGCTACCGGGGCCCGAGCGAGACCGCTCCACAGGGGCGCGAGGGGGCGCTCACCCGGGCGCCGCGCGGCGGGACCCGTCATAATGGGGCGGCTCGTCCGCGGTCCAACCGGGGGGAGGTCGTCCGTGCAGGTCCACACCGTCGTCGACACGATCGTTCGGCCGCTTCGGGTCGGCCACGCCGGTCGCGCGGCTCCGGTCGCGACGGCGCCTTGCCGCCCGGCGCGGGCCGCCCGTCCGGCGACCGTGCGGCTCGCAGCCGCCCCGACGGCGCTGCCGTGCGACCTTTGGGGGTCGGCATCGTGACGGCAGCCCGGGTTGCGACCTCGGTGGCGGCGGCGGCGCTCTTCCTCGTGGTGCTCGTCGTGGCCGATGTCGGGCGCCGCGAACTGACGCCGCCGGCGCCGACCACGAGCAGGAGC
>DATCKS010000037.1:0-10092 GCA_036562265.1 Thermodesulfobacteriota bacterium
CGGCAGAAGGCGGCCGAGGCGGAGAAGCAGCGTCTCGCGGAGATCGAGCGGCAGAAGGCGGCCGAGGCGGAAAAGCAGCGGCTGGCCGAACTCGAGCGGCAGAAGGCCGAGGCGGAAAAGCAGCGGCTGGCCGAACTCGAACGGCAGAAGGCGGCCGAGGCGGAACGGCAGCGTCAGGCCGAACTCGAGCGGCAAAGGGCCGCCGAGGCCGAGCGGGCCCGGCAGGCCGAACTCGAGCGGCAGAGAGCCGAGGCCGAGCGGCGAGAGCGGCTCGCGAAGCTCGAGGAGGAGCGGGCCCGCATCCGCGAGGAGGCCGAGCGGCAGCGGGCCGAGGCCGAGCGGCGAGAGCGGCTCGCCAAGCTCGAGGAGGAGCGGGCCCGTATCCGCGAGGTGGCCGCGCGGGCGGCGGCGGCCAGGGCGGCCGAGGAGGCGCTCAAGCTCAAGTTCCAGGCGTACTATGACAACGCGCACCGGACGATCAGCGGGTTCTGGATCGTCCCCGAATGGGTTCGCCGCCGGGACGTCGAAGTGCGGGTGAGCCTCACCGTCGCGCGCGACGGCCGGATCCTCGCGACCGCCATCGAGAAGCGGTCGGGGTTCGCGGACCTCGACGAGTCGGTCATCCGGGCCGTGGAGAAGGCCCGGCAGGCCGGCCTGCCGCCGCTGCCGCCGGAGTACACCGAGGACACGCTCGAGTTCGGGCTCATCTTCAACCCGTCCACGTCGTAAGCCGGGGGTGCCGCCCGTGAGCCGACGCGCCATTCTCATCCCGCTCCTTGCCGCCGCCTGGCTCCTCGCGTCGGCCGCGCCCGGGCGCGCGCAGGACGGCAAGGTCTACATCGAGATCAACCCCTCGGACCAGCGGCGCCTGCCGATCGCGGTCGTGGACTTCGTCAACGCCACGCCCGGGCCTGGCGGCGCCGACCCCTCGGCCGGCAAGACGCTCGCGGAGGTCGTCGCGAAGGACCTCGAGTTCACCGGCCTCTTCCGGATCCTCGACCCGGCCGGGTTCATCGAGGACCCGAAGAAGCAGGCCGTCCGCCTTCCGGACATCGACTTCTCCGACTGGACGATGGTGGGGGCCGAGGCGCTCGTGAAGGGCCGCTACCGCGTGGACGGGCAGGCGCTCCAGGTGGAGGCGTACCTCTACGACCCGCTCCAGCAGAAGCAGCTCCTCGGCCGCGAGTACAGCGCGGAGGTCTCGGCCCTCAGGCGGGTCGCCCACCGCTTCGCCTCCGACGTGCTCGAGGCGCTCACCGGCGAGCGTGGCGCCTTCGATACGCGGATCGCCTTCGTCTCGACGCGCACCGGGACGAAGGAGATCTACGTCATGGACTACGACGGCCACAACGTCCGGCAGGTCACGCAGACCCGGTCCATCAACCTCGTGCCGAGCTGGTCGCCCGACGGCCGGAAGCTGGCGTTCGTCTCGTTCATGGAGCGCAACCCCGACCTCTTCTTCCTCTCCGTGGCGGACGGCTCGCTCCTGCGGCTCAGGCTCCCGTTCACCTGGCGCGGCTCGTTCAACGGCGGCGCCTGGTCCCCCAGGGGAGACCTCTTCGCCTTCGGCGCGAGCCGCGAGGGGAACTCCGACATCTGGATCATGAACGTCGACGGCAGCGGCCTCAGGCAGTTCACGAACCACTTCGCCCAGGACGTGGCCCCGGCGTTCTCGCCCGACGGCCGCCAGATCGTCTTCGTCTCCGATCGGGGCGGCAGCCCCACCCTGTACGTGGCCGACGTGCGCGGCGGCGAGGCCCGGCGTCTGGTCTACGAGGGGAGGAACAACTACTCGCCCGCCTGGTCGCCCAAGGGCGACCGCATCGCCTTCATCTGCCAGAACGACCGTGGGCGTGCCGACGTCTGCGCCATCAACCCCGATGGCACGGGGCTTGCCAGGTTGACGAGCGAGGGATCGAGCGATTCCCCGACCTGGTCGCCGGACGGGCGCTTCCTCGCCTTCGAGTCGAACCGCGACGGCGTCCGGCGGATCTACATCATGAACGCGAACGGGGCCAATCCCCGGCGCGTCGTCCCTGTCGGGCTCGGGGGCCAGGGCGAGGACACCGCGCCCGCCTGGTCGCCCCGAACCGGAGAGTAAGGGAGGAGCACGGCCATGCCACCGACGCGTGCCACGTCGATCGTCCTCGTCGCTGTCGTCGTCCTTGCCGCCGGCTGCGGCGGCCGGCGGTCGGACACCATCCAGGCGGCCGACCTGCCGCGGATGAACGAGGGTCAGGCGTCGCCGGCCGGTCCCGGCGCCACGGGGCCCGGCGGCGTCGGCGCGCCGGAGGACCCCATCGCCGGCCGCGCGCTCGAGGGGGCGCCGACCACGACCGCCCCGGGCGGCGCGCTCCCCGGGGAGCAGGTCGCCCTCGGCCCGACGGTCGACAGCCCCGCGGGCCCGGTGCAGGAGGTCGAGGCGCTTCGGGACGTCTACTTCGAGTTCGACTCGGCGTCGCTGACCGACAGCGCACGCGAGGCGCTCAACTTCAACGCCAACTGGATGCAGCGCTTCCCCGGGACGCGGGTCCTCATCGAGGGGCACACCGACCAGCGGGGGAGCACCGCCTACAATCTCGCGCTCGGCGAGCGACGCGCCATCGCGGCCCGCGACTATCTCGTGTCGCTCGGCATCGCGCGCGAGCGGCTTCAGACCATCTCCTACGGCAAGGAGCGGCCGGTCGATCCGGGGCAGAACGAGGCCGCGTGGGCGAAGAACCGCCGTGCGCACTTCGTCGTCATCACCCAGTCGTCCGGCGCCGCCCGGTAGGTAGGACGGCTCCGTCCTAAGGAGGGACGCATGCGGACCGCCATCCTCGCCGTCGCCGCGTTCGGTCTGGTCGTGGCCGGCTGCCAGTCGTTCCCCGGCGACCAGAACCGCCAGCTCCAGAGCGACATCCAGCGCCTCGACCTCCAGGTGCGACAGCTCCGGCAGGCCGGAGGTGCCGGCGGCGAGCTGTCGCGCCGAATCGAGGCGGTCGAGCGGAACGTGCAGCAGCTCGGCCAGCAGCTCGCCCAGCTCCAGCGGCTGCAGGCCGACCTGACGGCGCGCTACGACGCCATCCGTCAGGATCAGATGACGCTCACCGGCCGCTTCGACGAGACCAAGTACCTCGCCCAGCGGCTCTCGCAGGACCAGGAGCAGGTCCAGAAGATGAGCGCGCAGCTCGCCGCGATGGACCAGCGGCTGCGGCAGCTCGCCCAGGACCTCGACGCCCTGCGCCGCGCCGAGGGCGAACGGCAGACGGCCGCGCGCACGCAGCCCTCGCCGGCGGTGCAGGCCCCCTCGCCGGCGTCCGCCCGGACGCCGGCCGCGCAGCCGGCCGAGGCGCTCTACCAGGAGGGCTTCGAGCTCTTCAAGAAGCGCGAGTACGCGAAGGCGCGCGAGAAGTTCCAGCAGTTCCTCAAGGCGAACCCGAACTCCGACTTCGCCGAGGGCGCCATGTACTTCATCGCGGAGACCTACTTCGCGGAGCGCGACTACGAGAACGCCATCCTCCGCTACGAGGAGCTGCTCGTGCGCTTCCCCAAGGGGCGCCGGGTGCCGGCGGCGTTGCTGCAGCAGGGCTTCGCCTTCAAGGAGCTGGGCGCGCCGAAGGACGCGCGCATGGCCTTCCAGAAGATCCTCGAGGCCTACCCCAACTCGACCGAGGCGACGCTCGCCAAGGTCGAGCTGCCGAAGCTGCCGGTCCAGTAGGGCGGGCGAGGGGAGGGGCGGGCCATCGCCAGGAGGCGTCCTTCGCGCCGCGTCGTGCGGCGGGTCGTCGGCTACGCCGCGCTCGCGGTCGGGCTCGCGGCGATCGCGCTGGGGATCCAGACCTTCTACCTGTACACGGTCGTCACGGGCCGCCTCGAGGCGATCACCTGGAAGCTGCCGTCCAAGGTCTTCGCCGCGCCGGTCGCCCTCTACCCCGGCGTCGACGTCGCGCGGCTCGACCTCGCGGGGAAGCTCCGCCGGCTGAACTACCGGCCCGCGCCGCCGACCGGCCCGCTCGAGCCGGGCCAGTACCGTCGCGGGCCGACCGGCCTCGACCTCTACCTCCACGACACGCCCTACCCCGGCCGCCCCGACGGGCCGTCCCTCGTTCGCCTGGAACTCGCGGGGCAGGTCGTGACGAACGTGCTCGACCCGAGCACCGGCGACGAGCTGGCCGTCGTCGAGCTCGAGCCCGAGCTCATCACCGAGCTGTTCGACACGACCCGCGAGGACCGCACGCTCGTCACCTTCGACCAGCTCCCCGCGGCGCTGGTCGACGCCCTCGTCGCCATCGAGGACAGGCGGTTCTACCAGCACTTCGGCCTCGACTGGCGGGGCATCGCGCGCGCCGCCTACCGGAACCTCCGGGCGTGGCGGATCGCCGAAGGGGGGAGCACCCTCACCCAGCAGCTCGTGAAGAACGTCTTCCTCACCGAGGAGCGGACGTTCCTCAGGAAGGTCAACGAGGCGATCATCGCCGTCATGCTCGAGCGCCGCTACTCGAAGCGGCAGATCCTCGAGTTCTACGCGAACGAGGTCTACCTCGGCCAGGCCGGGCCGACCGCCATCCACGGCTTCGGCGAGGCCGCGCGCCACTACTTCGGCAAGGACGTGTCGAAGCTCACGGTGGGCGAGTCCGCCTTGCTCGCCGGCATGGTGCGCGCCCCCAACGCGCTCAACCCCGCGGTGAACCCGAAGCGGGCCAAGGCGCGCCGCAACGTGGTCCTCGAGCGGATGCTCGACGTCGGCGTCCTCACGAAGGCCGACTACCTCGCGGCCCTGAGCGAGCCGGTGGACGTGAAGCCGGCCGTGGTGAAGGGCAACGACGCCCCCTACTTCGTCGACTTCCTGCGGGCGCAGCTGCACGAGATCTACCCCAGGGAGGTCCTCACCTCCGAGGGGCTTCGCGTCTACACGACGCTCGACCTCGACCTCCAGCACCGCGCGCAGGCCGCGCTCGACCGCGGGCTCGAGAGGCTCGAGCGGCAGTACCCGAAGCTTCGCCGCGACGACCCCGCGAAGAGGCTCCAGGGGGCCGTCATCGTCCTCTCGCCGCAGACCGGCGCCATCCGCGCGATGGTCGGGGGGCGGGAGTACGGCAGAAGCCAGTTCAACCGCGCGACGCAGGCGAGGCGCCAGCCCGGCTCCACCTTCAAGCCGATCCTCTACGCCGCCGCGTTCTCGCCGGGCGAGAACGGCGCGCCTCCCCCCTTCACGCCGGCGACGATGGTCGACGACACGCCCCTCACGCTTAAGGTCGGCGACACGACCTGGCGGCCCGTGAACTACGACCGGAAGTTCCGCGGCCGGGTCTCGGTGCGCACGGCGATCGAGCAGTCGCTCAACGCCTC
Organism: Thermodesulfobacteriota bacterium; assembly: GCA_036562265.1. GTDB lineage: Bacteria > DASVDK01 > DASVDK01 > DASVDK01 > DASVDK01 > DASVDK01. The sequence continues at coordinate 5,332 of DATCKS010000037.1, forward strand.
GGCCGTGCGGGTGGCCCTGGAGACGGGCCTTGCGCGCGTGATCGCCACCGCGCGCGCCCTCGGCATCGAGAGCCCGCTCAAGGAGGTGCCGGCGCTCGCGCTCGGCGCCTCCGAGGTGACGGTCCTCGAGATGGCGAGCGCCTACGCGACGCTCGCCAACAGCGGCCTCAGGTCCCGGCCCATCGCCGTGCGCGACGTCACCGACCGCGCCGGCACCGTCATCGAGCGGCGCGCCTACGAGCTCGAAACCGCGCTGCCGGCCGAGGTGGCCTACGTGGTGACGCACGTCCTCGAGGGGGTCCTCGACCGCGGCACCGGGGCCTCCGCCCGCCGCATGGGGCTCGAGGGGGCCGCCGCCGGCAAGTCGGGCACGACCAGCGACTACCGCGACGCCTGGTTCGCCGGCTACACCCCCGAGGCGGTCGTGATCGTCTGGGTCGGCTTCGACGACGGCACCCCGATCAACCTCACCGGCTCCCAGGCCGCGCTGCCGATCTGGGTCGAGATCATGCGCGAGGCCCAGGGGGGCCGCGCCGCCGGGCCGTTCCCCGTGCCGCCCGGCGTCACGCTCGCGACCATCGACCCCGCGACCGGCTTCCTCGCGACCACCGCCTGCCCCGATCGGCTCGAGGAGGCCTTCGTGGCCGGCACCGAGCCGACCGGCACCTGCCCCATCCACCCCGGCGCCGCCGTGGCCCGTCCCGGCGAGCGCGGCGGTCTCATCCGCTGGATCAAGGAGCTGTTCAGGTAGCTCGGCCCGCGACGCCTGCGTCCCGGAGCAGGATCGCGAGAACCCCGTACACGCGCCGGCTCATCAGAGGGCGATCACGAGCCGTGCGCTCGAGTACTGCCGAATCGGGATGATCGGGCAGGAAGCCGGCAGGGCCTCGACGACTCGGGAACCGACGGGGTCACGTCTCGACCACGACCACGCTCGAAACCCGATCCCGGGTCCGGAACTGGCACCAGCCTTGCGGCCTGCCGCGCACCGGAACGGAGGGGCGACTCGTGCCCGACGCGATGATCCTCGAAGCGCCCTCGATCCTCGGCCTGCGGCCGAGCGGCGTGGAGCGCCTGCCCGAGGCGCTGCTGGCGGCCGGGCTTGCCGACCGGCTCGGGGCCGACCATGCCGGGCGCGTCGAGCCGCCAGCCTACGACCCGCGACGCGATCCGGAGACGCGGATGCTGAACCCCCGTGCGATCGCGGCCTACTCGGTCGCGCTCGGCGACGCCGTGGGCGAGGTGCTGGACCGGGGCCGGTTCCCGGTCGTCCTCGGCGGCGATTGCAGCATCCTCCTCGGCAACCTGCTGGCCCTGCGGCGGCGCGGGCGCTACGGCCTCCTGTTCCTCGACGGGCACACCGATTTCTACCAGCCGGAGGCGGAGCCGAACGGCGAGGCGGCCTCCATGGACCTCGCGCTGGCCACCGGCCGAGGCCCCGCCGTCGTCACCGACCTGGAGGGGCGACGGCCGCTCCTGCGAGACGACGATGCGGCGGCGTTCGGCTTCCGCGACGCCGACGAGGCGGCGGAGCACGGGAGTCGACCGCTGCCGCGAGAGCTACGCGGGGTGAGCCTGGCCGAGGTCCGCCGCCTGGGCATCGAGCCCGCGGTGCGCGGAGCCGTGGCGCACCTGACGCGCGGCGGCGGCGCCGGCGGGTTCTGGATCCACCTCGACGCCGACGTGCTCGACGATGCCGTGATGCCGGCCGTGGACTACCGGATCCCCGGCGGGCTCGGCTGGGGCGAGGTCGAAGCGGCGCTGCGCGCCGCCATCGGCAGCGGCCGCGCGGTGGGGCTTACCGTCACCGTGTTCAATCCGAGCCTCGACCCGGACGCAAGCATCGCCCGGGCCCTCGCGGAGACGCTCGGACGAGGACTGACGGCGTGAGCGGCGGCGCCGCGGCTACGCCTTCGGCAGCGCCTGCCGGTCCTCGAGGACGGGCCGGAAGAGGTCGCCGCGCTCGGCGAGGCGGGCGGGGACGGTGTGGATCGTGAACGCCCGGGGGTCGAGCCCGGGCCCGACCTCCTCCCAGGCGAGAGGCGTCGAGACCGGCGCGCCCGGCCTGGCGCGCACGCTGTAGGGCGCCACGGCCGTCTGCGCACGGCCGTTGCGCAGCGTGTCGATGTAGACGTGGCCGGCCTTGTCGGCGCCGCGGTGCGACGCGGTGGCGCATCCGGGGTGCGCCCTGGCGACCTCGGCGGCCACGGCGTCGGCGAAGGCGCGGACGGTTTCGAAGGACGGGCCGCGGGTGATGGGGACGTAGACGTGGAGGCCGCGGCCGCCCGAGGTCTTCGCGTAGGCGCCAAGACCGAGCGAGGCGAGCGCGTCGCGCACCGCGATCGCCACGGCGGCGATCTCGGGCATGCCGACGCCGTTCGGGTCGAGGTCGAAGATCACCCGGTCCGGGGCGTCGACGCGATCGGCCCGACAGGCCCACGGATGGATCTCGATCACGCCGAGGTTGACCAGGTAGGCGAGGCCGCGGCGGGAGCCGCCGACGGCGTAGGTGATGGTCCGGCGCGACGTGGGCGCGTAGATGCGCGCCCGGCGAAGCCATGCGGGGGCGTTCGCGGGGACCTGCTTCTGGTGGATGCGCGGTCCCCGGATGCCGTCGGGGTAGCGCTCGAGGTTGAGCGGACGGTCGGCGATGTGCGGCAAGAGCGCGTCGGCGACGCGCTCGTAGTAGTCGAGCAGGTCGCCCTTCGTGATCCCGTCGTCGGGGAAGAGCGGCTTGTCGACGTGCGTCGCGCGCCTGGCGGTCAGGGCTCGGAACCCTCGCCGTCCGTCCCGGCGAGCCGCGACGCGTGGGCGGCGACCCGCTTGCGCGTGAACTCGAGCCGCACGCCGCGATCCGTACCGCGCCGCGCCACCTGCGCCGCCTCGCGCTGCGTCGAGGTGCCGCGCCCCACGATGGCGTCGATGATGCCGTAGGCGAGCGCCTTCTCGGCGTCGAGGTAGAAGTCGGTGCGCTTGGTGTCGCGGATGATCTGCTTGAGCGGCTGGCCGGAGCGCATCGAGAGGATCCGGTAGATCTGCGCTTGCATGGCCTTCAAGCGGTCGAGGTGCTGGGCGGCCGACGAGGTCGACTGCCAGCCGGCCCACTTGGCCGGCTCGTGGATCATGATCCAGGAGTGGGGAAAGGCGAAGCGACGGCCGGGAGAGGCGGCCTGCAACACCACCGAGCCCATCGAGTAGGCCATGCCCTGGACGTAGATCGACACCTCGATGCCGTCGGCGACGATCTGGGAGATGACATCGTAGAGCGCGAGACCGTCGGTGACGTTGCCGCCCGGCGTGTTGAGGTAGAGCGTGATCGGGTCGCGGCTCTGGCTGGCGAACGTCCGGAACTGCTCGACCACTCGCTTGACCGACTCCTTGTCGATGTCGTCCACGAGGTAGATCTCGCGGCGGCGATCGATCGACTCGCGCCGCAGCAGGTCCTCGACGGCCGTGATCAGCTCGCGCACCTGCCGTTCGGAGATTCTCGCCATGGGTCCCCCGTTCAAAAACGGGGCGGAGTCTAGCACAGCCTCCTAGCCGCGGGCGAGCCTTTCCGCATCACGCGCGGGTCGCACGTGGTCCTGTTCGTCGCTTGCTTGCCGACTCGAGCGAACGCTTCGCATCCAGACGGCGAAGCCGGCTTCGGCGCCGAGGATGAAGACGAGCGCGGAGTAGTAGATCCAGAAGAGCAAGAGGACGAGCGCGCCGAGGCTGCCGGACGCGGGACCGAGCGTGCCCTCGCGCGCGAGGTTGATGTAGACGCGGAACGCCTGCTTGGCCACCTCGAAGAGCACCGCCGTCACCGCGCCGCCGGTCAGGGCGTAGGGGATCGGCAGGCCTCGCGCGGGCGCGGTCGCGTAGAGGAGCGTGAACATCAGGACGTTCACGACGAGCGCGCCGCCGAGCGCCACGGCGGGGGCGACCCAGTCGGTGCGGAGCCCGACCGCCCGGAGGACGTCGACGCCCAGGTCCTGGACGACCGTGAAGACGGTCGTGAAGCCGATCGACAGGAGGAAGAAGATCCCGAGCACGAACACCATCACGACGTCGAAGATCTTCCCCGCGACGAGGCTTCGCGTCTCCTGGACCTCGAAGACGGTGTTCAGGACGGTGCGGATCGACGAGACGACGCCGGTCGCGAGCCAGATGAGGCCGAGCAGGCCGATCGCGCCGATCGTGGCGCGGCTCTGCACCACGGCGAGGAGGCTGCCGACGATCTCCTCGCTCGCGAAGGGGAGGAAGCGCCGGATCGCGGTCACGACCTCCCGCATGGCGGTGTCGGACGAGGCGAGCGCGTAGCCGACCCCGGCGAAGAGGAGGACCAGGAGCGGGATCAGCGTCGTGACGACGCTGAAGGCCAGGCCCGCCGCCATGAAGAAGACGTTGTCGCGGCCGAGCTTGTCGTAGACCCGGGCGAGCACCCCCACGCGCCCGGGGCGACGCAAGAGGCAGGCCGGGTCAGCGGCGGGTCTGCCAGAAGGCCTCGAGCGCCGCCCTGGCCGCGCCCGACCCCTTGAGGTACCAGAGGTCGCCGTTGACGAGGAGCGCGGCGACGGCGATCTCGGGCTCGTCCACCGGCGCGAAGCCGGTGAACCAGTCGTAGTGCCCGCGAGGGTTGTGGCCGTAGAGCGAGCCGGTCTTGCCGGCGATCTCCCCGCGGCGGGCGGCCTCGGAGCCGCGGAACGCCCGCCGGCTCGTACCCTGGGTCACCGTGTCGACCATCATCCCGGCCAGGGCGCTCGCCGTCTTGGCCTGCAT
>DATCKS010000343.1:0-7050 GCA_036562265.1 Thermodesulfobacteriota bacterium
TACCATCAGCAGCGCTGGTACGCGTTCGACCGGCGCTACAAGGGGTTCGAGCACCTCGGCGTGTCGGCGGGCGTCCTGCAGTCGCTGCGGCGCGTCCGGTTCCAGCCATGACGTTCGACCTCGTCATCGAGGGGGGGACGGTCGTCGACGGCACCGGCGCGCCCGCCCGCGTGGCCGACGTGGGCCTTGCGGCCGGCAGGGTGGCCGCCCTGGGCGACCTCGCCTCCGCCCTGCGCCGGGAGACGTTCCGCGCCGCCGGGCTCGTCGTGGCGCCCGGCTTCATCGACTGTCACTCGCACTCCGACGTCTCCTGCCTGCTGAACCCCCAGGGTACGAGCAGCCTCCTGCAGGGCATCACGACCGAGGTGGTCGGCAACTGCGGCTACTCGCTCGCCCCCTTCTCGGCGTCGGCGCGGGCCGCCCTGTTCGACCGGTTCCTCGACCGCTGTCTCGGCGTCGGCAGCGGCGACCGGATCGACTGGGACTACCGCACCTTCGGCGAGTTCATGGCGACGATCGAACGCCGGGGGACCGGCACGAACAAGGCGTTCCTCGTCGGCCAGGGGACGCTCAGGGCCTGCGTCATGGGGTCGCGGCCCGGGCCGGCCACGCCCGACGAGCGCGCCGCCATGCGGCGGCTCCTCGTCGAGGCGCTCGAGGCGGGCGCCGTCGGGCTCTCCACCGGCCGGGAGTACCGGCCGGGCTGCTACGCCGACACCGACGAGGTCGTCGACCTCGCGCGGGCGCTCGGCGACCACGGCGGGCTCTACGTGTCGCACATCCGCAACGAGAGCGACGAGGTGGAGGCGGCCGTCCACGAACTGCTCGAGATCGGCCGGCGAAGCGGGCAGCGGGTGCAGCTCTCCCATCACAACGTCGTCGGCCGGCGCAACCGCGGCCGGCTCCGCTCGACCATCGCCGCCGTCGAGCGCGCGCGCGACGAGGGGCTCGACGTGGCGATCGACTTCCTGCACTTCCACCCCTTCTACCACCCGCACCGGCTCGACGAGCTGTTCCCGCCCGAGGTGAGCGAGCTGCCGTTCGAGCGGATGCAGCGGGCCGTCGCCGCGGCCGGCTTCCGGGAGCGGATGCACGCCGCCTTCCGCGACGGCTGGGTCTCGCACCTCGAGCTGACCTATCCGGGCGCCGACTGGGACTACAACATCCTCGACGCGCCGGGCCTCGACCTGCCCGAGCACGCGAGCCTCGCGGAGATGGCCGACGCGAAGGGGGTCCACCCGCTCGACCTCGCGATCGACCTCGTGCTCGCCGCCCGCGGCCCCATCATCGTGAGCCGCGTGATTGCCGCGGAGGACGTGGACCTCGTTCTCCGCCACCCGCTCACGATGATGGGGACCGACACGTACGCCATCGACGGCCGGCTCGGCCCGTCGATGGCGCTGCACCCCCGCAACCACGGCGCCTTCCCGCGCTTCCTCGGCCGCTACGTGCGCGAGCAGGGCGTCATGTCGCTCCCCGAGGCGATCCGGCGCCTCACGAGCTACCCGGCGGAGCGCTTCCGCCTCTCCGGCCGCGGTCGGCTCGCCCCGGGCTACGCGGCCGACGTGGTCGTCTTCGACCCGGACCGCATCGCCGACCGGGCCACGCTGGCCGACCCGTACGCCGCGCCAGAGGGGATCGTGCGCGTGCTCGTCAACGGCGTCGAGGTGGTGCGCGACGGCGTGGCGCAGGCCGCGCGGCCGGGGCGGATCGTCAGGCGGGCGTAGGACGAGGGTCCCGGCGTCGCCGCGCCTCACGGGCGCAGCGGTTCGAAGGTCTCCTCGAACTCCGCCTGCGTCATCTCCTCCCACCCGCCTGCCGCGCCGCTCGACACGTGGACGCGGTAGGCCTCGTTCCCGCGGCCCGGCCGGCGATCGGCAGGCGCCGTCAGGAAGGGCCGCCGCGTCCGGTGCGGCAGCGGGTCGGCCGGCGACAGGAGCGACACGCCCCGGACCCCCTCCGGCACGCCGCCGACGACCTCGGCCACCGTCGGGTAGACGTCGAGGAGCGTCACCGGTTCGCGCCGGACCGCGCCGGTGCGCTGGCCCGGCGCCTTGACGAGGAGCGGGACCCGCGCGAGGACGTCGAGGCTCTCGGGCACGGCCGAGATGAGCGCGGTGGTCGACCGCGGGACGCCGGCCGGGAGGTCGATGCCGAGGTCCGGAAACGGGTACCGGACCCCATGGTCGGCGTGGACGATGATCAGGCTGTCGTCGTACCGGCCGTCGGCCCGGAGGGCGGAGACGAACGTCCCGAAGAGCCGGTCCGTGTACCGGATCTGCTCGACGTAGTCGGCAAGCCGCGGCGCCTTCCGCTGAACGCGCCTCCCGTCGGCCGTGTAGACGAACGGGAAGTGCGGCAGGAGGACGTGGAGGTAGTAGTAGACCCCCCGGTCCGGCAGCATGGCCGCCCTCCGGGTCGCGAGCGCCATGAGTTCGACGGCACCGATGGCGAACCCGTCGTCCGTCGCGTTCTCGAGGCCCGCCACGCGAAAGGCGGTCCGGATCAGGGGCTCCCCGAAGAGACGGCTCAGGTAGGCGTAGCCGGCGTGAGCGAGCGGCACGTCGCTCTCGCGGCCGCTCGTCCTGTCCGCCAGGACGCCCAGGAGCTTGCGGTAGGGGATGTGCTGCCCGAACACCTCGACCCGATACCCCCGCTCCTTGAGGTACCGGAAGAGGCTCCGTCCCTGCACCGCATGGCCGAAGACCTGGTAGCTGTCTCCGGACCAGTCGGGCCGGATCAGCTCCGAGCGGAAGACGCTCGCGAGGGAGTAGACCGTGTCCGGGTAGTGGCTCGTCGCCTCGGGGAAGAACGTCGCCTCGCGAGCGAACGCCGCGAGGTTCGGCACGATGCGCTCGTCGAGGCGCCCCTCCCGGTCGAGGATCGGCAGGAGGGAGAACTCGTCGAAGACGAGGTGGAACACGTTCGGCCCCTTCGCCTCCTCCCGGACGAGCACGGGGCTCGCCACCGGGCGGCCCTGGATCTGTCGCACGACTCGATACGACGTGTACGCCTCGAGGAGGACGAGCGGGGCGAGGAGGACGAGCGCCGCGACCAGCGTCGACCGCCGCACGCGCCACACCACGGCGACGAGCAGGCAGGCCACACCGGAAAGGACGGCCAGCGCCGGTCCCTGCGGCACGAGCGGCGCGAGGTCGAAGCGTGCCTGCATCACGGCGAGCACGACCACCAGGGCCGTGACGGCCCGCAGGAGCCACCCGCGCGCCTCCGGTCCCCCGAGGGACCAGGCGAAGAGCGGCCTCAAGACGACGACGAGGAGGCCCCAGGCGGCCCAGGCGAAGACGAGCAGCCGCCACTCGTACTGCAGGAACTGGATGTTGTGGTCGAGGACCACGTTCGCGGGGGACAGGATCAGGAGCGTGGCGACGCTCATGGCCGCGAAGAGCGGCTTCGCGGTCGTTGCGGCATCGGGTCGCGACAATCGGTCCTCTCTCCGGGTGCGGCGGCCGGGGCCCGAGTCGACGTGGAGACCGGCGGCGGGGAACCCGGGCGTCCAGGTACAGGACGCCGGCCGCTATACGGAGATCGGTGCGGGTTGTCAAGGGCGTCCCTACCGCAGGCCGGGCAGTCGGCGCACGACCCGTAGCAGGGCGGCCAGCGCTCTGGGGGACAGGTCGACGTCGAGGCCCCGGGTCACCGTCACGGTCCGGGTCTCGGTGTACCCGAGGAGCCCGTCGGCGTCGTGGCGACGGCCCGGAGGAACGCCGACCTGCGCCCAGGCCCCGGGGTGGCCCTCGTTGACGGTCACGAGACTCGCCTCGAGACGAGCGGCGAGCCGCCGGGCCGTGCGGACGCTGCGCGTCCAGACGCCGGCGGCGCGACCGCAGGGTGGGGCGTTCGCCCGTGCCACCGCCTCGTCCAGCGAGTCGAAACGCGAGAGCGCCACGACCGGCCCGTCGGTCACCTCGCCGAAGCAGCGCATCGCCTCGGTGACCCCCTCGAGGATGGTCGGCTCGTAGAAGCACGGGCCCAGGTCGGGCCGCGGCCGGCCGCCTGCCAGCACGCGGGCCCCCCTGGCGACCGCGTCGCGCACGTGCCCTTCCACCTGCTCGAGGTGCCGGACGGAGAGGAGCGAGCCGACGTCGGCCTCGAAGTCGAACCGGGCCCCGAGGCGGAGCGCGCGCGTCGCCTCGACGAACGCGGGGACGAACCGGTCCCAGACCGAGGCGTGCACGAGGAGGCGTTCCGCCGAGCGGCGCGTCGGTCCGGTCGGGGCGAAGGCACAGCGGACCGCGCCGGCGACGGCGCGGTCGAGGTCGGCGTCGGCGAGGACCAGGATCGCGTTCTTGCCGCAGAGATCGACCGTGCAGCCGACGAGCCGCTCGCCGGCCTGCCCGGCCACGAGCCGCCCCACGTGCACCCGCCCCGTGAACGCCACGTGGTCCACGGCCTCGACGAGGGGGAGGGCGACGTCGTCCCCCTCCCCCGTGACGACCTGCAGGACCTCGCGCGGCAGCCCCGCCTCGTCGAGCCGCTCGGCGAGCCAGAGCGCCGTGAACGAGGTCTGCAGGTCCGGCTCGAGCAGCACGGCGCAGCCGGCGGCAAGCGCCGGGAGCGCGTGCGCGGCGGCGAAGGCGAGCGGGGCGTGCCACGGGACGATGACGCCGACGAGCGCGTGAGGGCGCCGGTACTCGACCGCTCCGGTCACGAGCGGCAGCACGCCGAGCCGGCGGCGCGGCGCGAGCAGGCGCGGGGCGCGAACGCCGTAGTACCGGGCGGCGACGGCCGAGGCGACCACTTCCTCGAACGCGTGGCGCCGCGCCTTGCCGGTTTCGAGCTGCGCGAGGTCGAGCGCCTCGTCGATCCGGTCGAGGAGCCGATCGTGGAGGGCGAGGAGGACCGACGCGCGCTCGCCGGCCGGTAGCGCGGCCCATGCCTTCTGGGCGAGGCGCGCGCGCCGTGCCGCTTCCCGCACGTCGCCGTGCTGCATCCGCGGCAGCCGGCCGATCGGCTCGCCGGTGAACGGCGCGTGCACGATGGCCGCGCTCCTCGGACCGCGAACCGCGGCAGCCCGGGTCGAGAGGCGCGCGAGGCGCGCCGCGTCGACCCTCGGCGGGAAGGAAGGCATGGCCCCATCATACAGGCCGGGGTCGCCGCGCACGCGGTCCGTCGGGATCGGCAGGCCGTGCATCGCGCGCCGCACCTCGGGGGTGCCCCGGTCGAACGGCGAGGCCGGCCCGCCGACGCGGCTCACCGGCCGGTCGGCGGGCAGACGGTACATGCGCCGCCTCCGCCTGACGTGGCAGGCGCTAGGCCATCTCCTTGAGTCGCGGCTTGAGGACCTTCCCCCCCGGGTTTCGCGGTAGCTCCGGCACGAAGCGGACGACGGCGGGGAGCTTGAAGTGCGCGAGGCGCGGCCGGCAGAAGTCGATCACGTCCTCGGCCGTCGCGCTCGCTCCCGGCTTGAGGACGCAGACCGCCTTGACCACCTCGCCGAAGATCGGGTCGGGATGCGGCACCACGGCGCTCTCGAGGATGGCCGGGTGGCTGTTGAGGACCGCCTCGACCTCGATGCAGTAGACCTTCTCGCCGGCCCGGTTGATCATGTCCTTCTTCCGGTCCACGACGAAGACGTAGCCCTCCTCGTCGAGGCGGGCGACGTCGCCGGTGAAGAGCCAACCGTCCCTGATGGCCGCGGCGGTCGCCTCGGGCTTGTTCAGGTATCCGGCCACGATGTTCGGACCGGCGATGAGCAGCTCACCCGCCTCGCCGGCCGGCAGGTCGCGCCCGGCGTCGTCGACGACCCGCACGCGGACCCCCGGCACCGGCAAACCCACCGACCCGAGCTTGCGCAGCGCGTCGGCCGAGGGGAGGACCGTCGTGAGGCTCGAGGTTTCGGTGAGGCCGTAGAGGTTGAACTGCGCGACGCCGAGCGTCTCGTCGAGCTGCCGCACCGTCTCCGGGGCGATGGGCGCGCCGCCGTAGGCCACGAGGCGGAGAGCGGACAGGTCGGTGCGCGGCCGGTTGGGGTTCACGAGGAGGAGGGTGAAGATCGTCGGCACGGCGACGGCGGCCGTCACCCGATCGGCCTCGAGCCGCGCGAGGAACCGGTCCGCCTTGTACTCCGCGAGGAGGGAGACGAGCCCCCCCACCGCGTGGACCGCGACGAGCTGCGTGTTGAGGCCGGTCACGTGGAAGAGCGGCACCGCCACGAGCGTCACGTCGTCGGCCCGATAGCCGATGCACTGCTCGCACGCGCGGGCGTTGAAGAGGACGTTGGCGTGGCGCATCATCGCCCCCTTCGGCAGCCCGGTGGTGCCGGAGGTGTAGAGGACCTGCGCCAGGTCGTTCACCGGCTCGCGAGGCGCCGAGAGGGGGGTCGCCCGCCGCGCCTCGGCCGTGGGCGTCGCGCCGGTCGGCGCGTCCGTGCCGCGGACGAGGAGGCGCTTGAGCCCCGAGAGCGCCGGGCGGATCGCCTCGACCGTCCCCCAGAAGGCGGGGTCGGCCACGAGCGCGGAAAGCCCGGCGTCCCGGACGATGTACTCCAGCTCGTGCGGCGTCAGGCGCGTGTTGAGCGGCACGGCGACCGCGCCGGCGGCGAGCGCGCCGTAGTAGAAGACCGGGAACTCGATCACGTTCGGCAGGAGCAGCCCGACGCGGTCGCCGGGCATCACGCCGGCCGCCGCGAGGTGGCCTGCCGCCGAGAGCACCTCGCGCGCCAGCTCGCCGTACGTCAGCACGCGCTCGCCGTCCGCGAGCGCCGGTCGGCTCGCGGCCCGGCGGGCCTGGTCGAGGACGAGGTCGTGGACGAGCATCGGAGACCCCTCCGATGCGAGCGTATCAGATCCGGGTGGGGACGTGAAAGGGCGGCGGGAGCCGGCCGGCAGGCCGGCCCGGCTCCCGCGGGCCCGGGTGGGCTCTAGCTCCGCCTGACGCGCCGCAGGGCGAAGGCGCTCGCCGCCGCGCCGAGGCCGAGCAGGGCGAGCGTGCTCGGCTCGGGCACCTGGGCGGTCGGCTTCGTGCCGAGGAGGAAGGACGAGCCGAAGATGTTGGCCAGGCCGAAGCTGAAGGTGGCGGTCTCGCCGTCGC
>DATCKS010000347.1:0-2270 GCA_036562265.1 Thermodesulfobacteriota bacterium
CGCCTGCGTCACCGGGAAGACGCCGGCCCCCTTGAGATCGATCGTGCCGCGATGGACTCCGGTCCAGTCGGTGCGAAGCCGCCCGAAGAGCCCGATCGGCGGCCGGCGCTCGGTGGCGCTGCGCGCCAGGAGGCGAAGGAAAAGCGGGTGGCGGGGAGCCTCGCCGCAGGCCCAGGTCGCAAGCTCGCGGCCGGGTCCGTCGCCGTCGCCGGCGACCGGTCGCATGTCGAGGTAGACGGAGGCCTCGAGCAGGCGCTCCGGCTCGGGTTCGGCGAACCAGCTCGCGATGCGGCGCCGCCACACGCGGAGCGGCTGGCACCACCTGGGGTTCTCGGCCATGTACCCTCCGGGGCATCGGGGCACGCCCACCCGTGCGAGGCCGTCGCCGATGGCCCGGCCGAGGCGCTCGAAGTAGTCGGCGGCCGCCGCCTCGGTCTCCTCCGGAGGATCGGCGTAGACGAGGCCGTTGTCCTGGTCGGTCCTGAGCGTCTGCTCGCGGCGTCCCTCGCTGCCGGCGGCGAGGAACGACCAGGCGACCGGCGGACGCCCGAACCCCTCGGCCTCGAGCCGCGCGAGGGCGAGCGCCGCGACGCGCCGGACGAGCCGGTCCGACAGTTCGGCGACGACCGCCGCCGCCTCGACCGGCCCCGCCCCCTCGCTCACGAGCCCGCGCAGGACGTCGGCCTGCATCGACGCGGCAGCCGCCAGCGCCTCGATCGACGGCGCCTCCTCGATGGCGCGCGCCATCGCGATCGGGCCGGTCGAGGCCGCCGAGGGGAGGTCGTCGCGACCGAGGACGCCGACGAGGCGCCCGGCCTCGGTCACGCCGACGTGGTGGAAGTTCCCGCGGGTCATCGCCAGGAGGGCGTCGAAGGCCGGCGCATCGGCCGCAACGGCGACGAGCGGGGCGCTCATGACCTCGGCCACCGGCGTCTCGGTGGAGCGGCCCGGCGCGAGGACGCGCGTCCGCACGTCGCGCAGGGTGACGATCCCCGCCGGCGCACCGTCGGCGTCGATCACGACGATGGAGCCGACCCCGGCAGCGGCCATCACGGCAGCCGCCTGCCCGATCGGGAGGTCCCGCCCGCAGGTCACGGGGGGGCGCTTCACGAGGTCGCGCGCCCGGAACCGGAAGAGCGGCCATTCGTTCTGCTGGAAAGCTGCCTCGACCATCGACCCACCGCCCGCTCACGAGCGTATCATCACTGCCCCCGGCCGGGGTGCTCGATTGGAGGCAAGCTGGCACGCCGGTTGCGAAACGGAACCCGGAGCCGGGTGACCCCGGTCGAGGCCCACCGGCAAGGGAGACCCCACCCGTGACCGAAATTCGCGTCCGGCGCAGGCGACGCCCGGGAGCCTGGATCTGGGTCCTCGCCGCCCTGGTCGCGTTGATCGTCGTCTTCCTCTTCGCCTTCCCGGGCGAGGAGGACCGCACCGCCGACGAGCCCGGTGGGGCGCCGGCGCGGTCCGGCGCGGCGCCGGCTCCCGGAGACCCTGCCGCGCCGCCGGCGCGCTAGGGGAGGAGAGACCGCACGTGGGCTACGACCCCGACGCCACGCCCGAGGGGATGACGCCGCTCTCGGCGCTCGAGGACTACGAGATCGCCGCCGGCTCGGTGGACATCCGCGGCTTCGCGGTGGAGGACGACCGGGGCGCGCGGCTCGGCGAGGTGACGGACCTCCTCGTCGATCCGCTGCACGAGGTGGTCCGGTTCGTCGAGGTCCGACTCGCCGTGCCCGGCGATCCGGGCCGTCAAGGTCCCGGCACCGTCCGGATCCCGGTCGAGGCCATCACGGTCGACGAGGCGGCCGGGCGGGTTCGGCTCGAGCGAGGCGTGGAGCCCGGCCGCCGCAAGCCGCGGCCGCAGCCGATCGCCCGCGGTCCGGCCGTACAGGGGACCGGCGAGGCGAGCCGGGAGCGACGCGAGTCGACCGAGGCCGGCCGCAAAGGGGCCCGCACCGTCGAGGAGTCAGGGTCACAGGGCCCGGACACAGAGGAACGGCGTTAGAACGCCACGTGCGTTTGTCGCGATCGCCGATTCCACACACCCCGAGCGCGAACGGGCGCAGGCAACCAGCCGCTTGACACCTTCCTGCCGATCCGATTAGAGTGCCAGATCAGCCGCCACGTAGAATACGGTTCTACCCGCAGGAATACGGTTCTACACGATCCGAGGCACCGATGTGCGTGCGGTCTCGTGCGCCGCCGGCGGCCCGGACAGGCGCACGGAGGTTGGGATGGCCGATCTCACCGAGCAGCAGAAGCAAGAC
>DATCKS010000351.1:0-3956 GCA_036562265.1 Thermodesulfobacteriota bacterium
GAACGAAGGCGAGCGTCAGGGCGAGGCCGCGGACCTCGAGCAGCGGCCGTGCGGCGAGGACCTGCACGAGCGGCGAGCCGGCCACGAGCAGCGCGACGGCGAGGCCGGCCCATTCGGCGCCGAGGCGCCGGCCGACCGACCAGGAGAGGCCCACCACCGCGGCGAACACGAGCACGGTGAGGAGGCTGAAGCTCCAGAGACTCGGGCCGGCGATCGAGAACCAGGCGGCCGAGACCAGGGCATGGCCGGGCGGATAGAAGGACTGGGAGCGGATGTCGCGAAGGAACCCGACGACGTCGCCGCCCGCGAGCGACATGTAGAGGTCCTGGGCGGCCTTGTAGAAGCACGCCTCGTCCCAGCCGACGAGACCGGCCTCCACGGGCAACGTCTCGGCAAGCCACAGAGCGACGAGGGCGATCGCGACGCCGACGGCGACCGCCGGGGCGAGCCGGGGGCGAGGGATCCGCGGCATGGTGTCCTCTGGACGGTTCGAACCCGCGTGCCCGAGAACACTAGCATCCGCTTCGCTGGGTGGCAAGGCGACCAGCGGGGTCGGGTCTCGGCGGCAGCGCGTCGGGTTGCGACCGACCCCCTCTGGTTGCGACCCGACCCCGGTGTGCGCTCAGCGGTCGAGGATCTCGCGGACGCGGCAGAGGAGGTCGGAGGGGCGGAAGGGCTTCTGCACGAACGGCAGGCCGTCCTCTTGGACGAGCTGCTCGTCGATCGCGCTCACGCTGTACCCGCTCACGACGAGGAACCTGAGCGCCGGTTTGCGCGCCCGAAGCTCGCGGCAGACCTCCCGCGCGCCGAGCTTCGGCATGACGGCGTCCACGATGGCGAGCGCGACGTCGTCCCTGTAACGCTCGAACACCTCGAGCGCCTCCTCGCCGTCGGCCGCGGTCACGATCCGGTACCCCGCCGTCTCGAGCGTTCGGACGATCAGCTCCCGGACCATGTCGTCGTCCTCGGCGAGGAGGATCGTTTCGTGACCGCCGCGGGCGGTCTGCGCGGCCGTCTCCGGGGCGGGCTCGGCCTTCGCCTCGACGACCGGGAAGTAGACCGTGAAGCTCGAGCCCTTGCCAGGGGTGCTCTCCACCTGGATGAGCCCGTCGTGCTGCTTGACGATGCCGTAGACCATGGCCAGGCCGAGTCCCGTCCCCTTGCCGGGCCCCTTGGTCGTGAAGAACGGATCGAAAATGTTCGGCAGGATCGACTCGTCCATCCCGATGCCGGTGTCGGTCACCCGGATGAACGTGTACGCGCCGGGCCTGGCCCAGGCGTTGACGCGGCAGAAGTCGGCGTCGAGCCGGATGCTGCCGCTCTCCACGACGAGCCGCCCGCCGCCCGGCATCGCGTCGCGGGCGTTGATGCAGAGGTTCATGAGGACCTGCTCGACCTGGACCGGGTCGACGTAGGCCGGCTCGGCGCCCTCGGACGTGCGGATGTCGACGGCGATCTGCTCGCCGATCACGCGGCGGAGGAAGGCCTCCACCTCGCGGATGATCTGGTTGAGGTCGACCCGCCGGCGCTCGAGGACCTGCCGGCGCGAGAAGGCGAGGAGCTGCCGGGTGAGCACCGCCGCGTGCTCGGCCTGCTTGCGGATCTGCAGGAGGTCGCCGTACAGCGGGTGCGTGGGGGAGAGCCGCATGAGGGCGAGGTCGGCGAAGCCGGCGATCCCGGTGAGGATGTTGTTGAAGTCGTGAGCGACGCCGCCGGCGAGGGTCCCGATGCTCTCCATGCGCTGCGCCTGCTGGAGCTGGCGCTCGAGCGACCGGCGCTCGGTGATGTCGCGCAGGATGCTCAGGAAGAGGCCGGGAGCCGAGCGCATGCCGATCGCGTCGACGAGCCGGCGCCCGCCGTCCCGGCTCACGATCGCGAACTCCCCCCGAAGGGCGCCGGTCGACTCGAGTTCGTCGAGCGCCGCCTCGAAGCGCTCGCGGTCCTCGGGCGCGACGGCGTCGGCGGGCGTGTGCCACTCGCCGAGGAGTTCCGCCCGCGACGTGCCGACCAAGTCGCAGTAGGCGCGGTTGGCGTCGACGAGCCGCCGGCTCTCGTCCCAGACGGCGATGGCGTCGAGCGCGCTCTCGAAGAGGGTGCGGTAGCGCGCCTCGGAGGCCCGAAGCCGCGCCTCGGCGAGCCGGCGCTCGCGCCGGCTCGCCGCCTCCCGCATCTCCCGCTCGACGGCCGGCACGAGCCGCGCGAGGTTGTCCTTCAGGATGCAGTCGTGCACGCCCGCCTTCATCGCGGCCACGGCGGTCGCCTCCCCGATGCGACCCGACACCACGAGGAAGGGGAGGTCGAGCCGGTGCTCGTGCAGGAGCGCCAGCGCGGCGAGCGCCGAGAAGCGCGGCAGGCTGTAGTCGGCGATGACGACGTCCCAGGTCCGCTCGCGGAGCGCCTCGGCCATCGCCTCCGGCGTGTCGACCCGGTGGAGGAGCGGCTCGTACCCGCCCTGTCGGAGTTCGTGCTCGACGAGCCTCAGGTCGTCTTCCGAGTCCTGCACCATGAGGACCCGGAGCGGCGTGCTCATCTCCGCCCTCCTCGATGATCTGCTTGCACTGGTGCACCGACGAGCACGCCCGCATCGGAGTCGCCGGGCGCGTGGCCCCCTTATACCAGATGGCGGCGGAACTGGTGCGCCGGGGTGAGATAGCGCGCGACGGCCAGGCGAACGAAGAGGAGGGAGGCGATGGCCGTCGCGGCGGCCAGCATGACGACGACGACGAGCTGGTACTCCACGGCGACGAGCGGGGAGGCGCCGGCCAGCACCTGGCCGGTCATCATGCCGGGGAGCTGCACGACGCCGACCGTCATCATCCCGTTGACCGTCGGCAGCATGGCCGCCCCGAGCGCCGCGCGCACCATCGGCCGCACCGCCTCGCGTCCCGAGAAGCCGAGGGCGAGGCGCGCCTCGACCTCGGCCGCCCGGTTCCGGAGGTCCGCCCGGAGCCGGTCGCCGGCGAGCGAGGCGCTCGTCATGGCGTTGCCGAGGATCATGCCGCCGATCGGGATCAGGTACTGCGGCGTCCACCAGGGGCGCACCTGGACCACGACGCCGATCACGTAGACCAGGATCCCGGCGGTCGACAGCGAGAGCGCGAGCGCGGCGATCGCGTGGGCGCCCGGCGGCGGCTTCTTGAGCCGCGCGACCGCCGCCTGGGTGGCGATGCCGGTCATCACGGCGAGGATGAGGAGGACCCACCACCAGCGGGCCCGGTCGAACACCCACGCGAGGACGAAGCCGACCAGGTAGAGCTGGAGGATCGCCCTGAGCGTCCCGACGGCGAGGTCGCGCTCGAGGCCGAGCCGCTGGCGGACGGACACCGCGATCACCACCGCGACCAGGAGGACGGCCAGGCCGACCTGCCAGAGGTCGAGATCGATGACGCCGCCGGTCATCGCGCCGCCACCGACTCCGGGCTCTCGCCCCGAAGGAACGCCTGGAGCCGCTCGTCGGTGATCGCGTCCGAGTGGCCGTCGATGCACTCGTACGCCTGCACGGCGCCGCCGACGAGGTAGAGGAAGCAGCCGCCGAGCCGTCTCACCAGCTCCGCCTGGTGCGTCACGGCCACCACGGTGAGGCCGAGCGACTCGCGCAGCCCGACGACCGTCTCCACGACGAGGGCGGCGTTGGGCGGGTCGAGGGCGGAGGTGGGCTCGTCGAGGAGGAGCGCCTCGGGCCCCCCGACGAGGGCGCGCGCGATGACGACGCGCTGCTTCTCGCCCCCCGAGAGGGTGGCCGCCTCGCGGTCGAGGAAGCGCGCCTCCATGCCGACCGCCTCGAGCATCCGGACGAGCCGGCTCTCGGACAGGTCGAGCCGCTCCCGATTCGGCTGCGTCCTCAAGTTGTCCCGCACCGTCCCCTCGAAGACGACCGGCGTCTGCTGGACCATCGCCACCCGGCGCCTGAGGTCGAGCGGGTCGAGCGTCGTGATGTCGCGGCCGTTGAAGAACAC
>DATCKS010000358.1:0-2765 GCA_036562265.1 Thermodesulfobacteriota bacterium
CTGCCACGGGGCCAGAAGCTCGCTCGGCGGGCTGGCTTGCCGCGTGAGCCGGAGGGAGGGGTGATCACGAGCGCACGTTCCACCGGGCAGCGCCCGCATCCGAAGGCTGCCACCCGCCCATGACGATCCCTCGCGAACCCGACGTCGAAGCCCAGGGGCGCCCGGCGCGCCCCTTTCCGGCGGTCCCGGCGCAGCCGAGACTCGCCGAAGCCGCAAGGCCGGGCGTCGTCGCCCCGGAACCGGCGTTCGCCGAACCGCACGCGGCACCGCCCCTCGGGCCGCGACCGTCCGCGCACGGGAAACGCTTCGTCGCGGCCGGCGCGCCGTGGATCGCGCGCGGCGTCAGCTACGGCCCCTTCCGGCCGGCGTCGGACGGCGCGCCCTTCCCCGAGACCGACCTCGCAATGCGAGATTTCGCGGCGATCGCGGAGATGGGGGCCAACCTCCTGCGCGTCTATCACGTCCCGCCGCCCCGGATCGTCGATGCGGCGGCGGCCAGCGGCCTCCGGATCCTCGTCGGCATCCCCTGGCCGCAGCACGTGGCCTTCCTGGACAGCCGCGCAAGCCAGGCGGCCATCCGGCAGGCGGTTGCGCGGGGCGTCCGGCGCTTCCGGGGGCACCCCGG
The DNA here is from genome assembly GCA_036562265.1 of Thermodesulfobacteriota bacterium. Classification (GTDB taxonomy): domain Bacteria; phylum DASVDK01; class DASVDK01; order DASVDK01; family DASVDK01; genus DASVDK01. Next base: position 626 of record DATCKS010000358.1, read on the forward strand.
GATCTTCGGCTGGGCCATCGGCAACGAGGTCCCCCCTGCGACCGTGCGGTGGTACGGGCGCCGCCGGGTCGAGCGGTTCCTCGACGGGCTCGTCCGTACGGCTCACGACGCCGACCCGGACGGCCTCGTGACGTACGCGAACTTCCCCACTACGGAATACCTCGACCCTTCCGAGGTCGATTTCCTGACCCTCAACGTCTACCTGCACGACGACGAGGCCTTCCGGCGCTACCTCGCGCGGCTCCTCAACGTCGCCGGCGAGCGTCCGCTCCTCATCGGCGAGCTGGGCTTCGACTCGATCCGCGAGGGGGAGCGCCACCAGGCGCAGCGGCTCTCCCGGCAACTCCGCCTCGCGCTCGACGCCGGCGCGGCCGGCGTGGTGGCGTACGCCTGGACCGACGAGTGGTACACCGGCGGAGCGGAGATCACCGACTGGAGCTTCGGCCTCGTCGCCCGTGACCGGCGTCCCAAAGCGGCCTATCGCGCCGTGCAGCAGGTCTTCCGCTGGCCGGCCCCCGCCGCGGGACAGGCGTCCCCCCGCATCTCCGTCGTGATCTGCGCCTACAACGCCGGCACGACGATCGAGGCCTGCCTCGCCTCGCTCCGCGCGCTCCACTACCCCGACTTCGAGGTGATCGTCGTCAACGACGGCTCGACCGACGCGACGGGACCGATCGCCGACGCGGTGGCGGCGGCCGACTGGCGCTTCCGGGTGATCCACCAGCCGAACCTCGGCCTGAGCGCCGCGCGCAACGTCGGCCTCGAGGCGGCAACCGGCGAGATCGTCGCCTACACCGACGCCGACTGCATCGTCGACCCCGACTGGCTGACCCACCTCGCACGCACGTTCGTCCGCACCGGCGCCGCCGCCGTCGGCGGCCTCAACATCCCCGAGGTCGGCGGCTCGCGGGTCGCCGCCTGCATCGCGGCGGCGCCCGGCTGGCCGACGCACGTCCTCGTCGACGACGAGGTCGCGGAGCACATTCCGGGCTGCAACATGGCCTTCCGCCGCGACGTGCTGCGGGCGATCGGCGGGTTCGACGTCACGTACCGGGCGGCGGGCGACGACGTCGACGTCTGCTGGAAGCTGCTCGACCGCGGCCACGTGATCCGCTTCACGAGCGCCGGGTTCGTCTGGCACGTCGCCCGGCGGAGCGTCCGCGCCTACCTGCGGCAGCAGCGCGGCTACGGCCGCGCCGAGGGGATGCTCTTCCCGAGGCACACCCACAGGTTCAACGGCTGGCGCAACCCGCGCTGGGCCGGCGTGATCTACCATCGCGGCTCCCCCCGCCTCACCTGGGGCCGCGAGTGGGTCTACCACGGCCCCTTCGGCACCGCGCCCTATCAGCTCCTCTACGGCGGCCCGCCGGGCGGCATGGGACACGTCGTCGGCACGGTGGAGTGGCAGGCGGCCTCGCTCTTCCTCGTCGCCATGGGCGCGGTCACATCGGGGCCGCTCCTCGCGCTCGGGCTCGCCGGACTCGCCCTCGCGGCCGGCCGGGCGGTGCGCTTCGCGTGGCGGGCGACGCTGCCGCGCGGCGCCGACGGCTGGGTCTCGCGCGCCCTGGTTGCCTGGCTCGCCTACGTGCAGCCGGTCGTCCGCGGGTCGGCCAGCTACCGGGAGATCGCCGCGGCGATCGACCGGGCGGAGCGGGCGCAGAGGGGCGGCGGCCCGGCGGGCGAGTCGGCCGCGGCCGGGTTCAGGCGGCGATGGGCCTTCTGGAGCGAGTCGGGGCTCGAGCGCACGCGCCTGCTCGAGGCCTGTCTGGCCGACCTCGCGCGGCACGAGATCCCGGCGACGCTCCCCGGACCGTGCGATCGCCGCGACCTGGTGGTCTTCTGGGGGCCGTGGGTGACCCTCTCGGTGCGCACCCTCGAGGAGTCGCACGGCGGCCCGAAGCGGCTGCACCGTGTCGAGGTGGCGGCCCGCCCCTCGTCGCTCGGGCTCGCGACGCTCGCGCTCCTCGCCGTCGCCGTGCTGGCGGGGGCGGTCGAGGGGAGCGTCGCCGGGTGGGCGCTGCCGCTGTCGCTTCTCGCGGCCGCCGGCACGGCTCTCGCATCGCGGGTGGAGCAGGCCGCGCGCGGCCTCGGCCGGCTCGTCGGCGCGACCGCCCGGCGGCTGGGATCGATGCCCATACCC
>DATCKS010000366.1:0-11693 GCA_036562265.1 Thermodesulfobacteriota bacterium
GCTCCTACCTCGGCGCCCTCCTCGGTGGGGTGATCCTCGGCCTCGCCGAGTCGTTCACCGGGCTCTACGTGGGGACGCAGGCGGCGGAGGCCGTGGCCTACCTCCTCCTGGTCGCGGTCCTCCTCGTCCGGCCGCAGGGGCTCCTCGGGGAGCGGCGGCAGTGACGGGCCGCGCGGCCGTCGCGACGGTCGTCGTGCTGGCGGCCCTCGTCGCCTTCGGCGCGACGACCGAGAACACGTACTATCTCTCCGTCGGGTACTCGATCTTCCTCTACGTCGCCCTCGCCTCGTCCTGGAACGTCATGTCGGGCTTCACCGGCTACACGTCCTTCGGCCACGTCGCCTTCTACGGCGTCGGCGCCTACACGGCCGCCATCCTCATGTTCGACCATTTCTGGAGCTGGCCGCCGGCCTTCCTCGCCGGCGGCCTCGCGGCGGCGCTGCTCGCGGCGGCCATCGGGTGGCCCTGCCTGCGCCTCAAGGGGCCGTACTTCGCGATCTCCATGCTCGGGATCGCGGAGGTCCTGCGCATCGTGGGCCTCACCTGGGAGAGCGTCACGTACGGCGGGACCGGGATCCCGCTCCTCTCCGCGCTCTCGCTGCGAGGCTTCTACTTCCTCATGGGCGGCATCGCGCTGGCGGCGGTGGGCGTGGCGCTGGCCGTCGCGCGCACCAGGTTCGGCCTGCGCCTCCTCGCGCTCCGGGAGGACGAGATCGGCGCCGAGACGATGGGCATCAACACGACGGCCCACAAGCTCGCGGCCTTCGTGCTGTCGGCCGTCATCCCGGGGATCGCCGGCGGGATCGACGCCTCGCGCGTCGGCTTCATCGAGCCGATCAGCACGTTCAACGTCTTCATCACGATCCAGATGATCATCATGACCATGTTCGGCGGGCGGGCCACGGTGCTCGGCCCGGTCATCGGCGCGGTGGTGCTGAGCGTCGTGCGCGAGGCGCTCTGGGCCCGGTACCCGTACGACTACCAGGCGCTCTTCGGGGTGCTGATCATCGTCCTGGTCCTCTTCATGCCGGAGGGCGTCATGGGGGTCGTGCAGGCGCGCCGCCGGGCGGCCAAGGTGGCGGCGCCGTGAGCGGGCCGATCCTCGAGGTCCGCGACGTCCGCAAGCGCTTCGGCGGCCTCGAGGCGCTGGCGGGGCCCTCCTTCGACGTGCCGGAGGGGGCGATCGTGGGGCTCATCGGTCCGAACGGGTCGGGCAAGAGCACGCTCTTCGACTGCATCACCGGCACCCAGCGCCTCGACGGCGGCGAGGTGCGCTTCGCGGGCCGCCGGATCTCGGGCCTCGCCCCGTACCAGATCGCCCGCCGCGGCGTCGGCCGGACGTTCCAGCTTGGTCGCCTCTTCGGCCGGCTCTCCGTACTCGAGAACCTGCTCGCGGTCCGCGGCCCGCTCGAGGGCCGGCGGGCCGAGGCGCGGGCGCACGAGCTGATCGAGCTGGTCGGCCTCACGCGGGTCACGCACGAGCTGGCCGCGAACCTCTCCTACGGTCAGTCGAAGCTGCTCGAGTTCATCCGGGCGCTCATGCTCGACCCGATCCTCGTCCTGCTCGACGAGCCGGCCGCCGGCGTGAACCCGACGCTCCTCGAGCGGATCGTCGGCTACGTCCGCGGGCTGCGCGACCGCGGCGTGACCGTCCTCGTCGTCGAGCACAACATGGGGTTCATCATGGGGCTCTGCGACCAGGTCGTCGTGCTCGACCACGGCGAGAAGATCGCCGAAGGGCCGCCGCAGGAGATCCGGGAGGACGAGCGGGTGATCGAGGCGTACTTTGGCCGCTAGCGCGCTGCTCGAGGTCACCGACCTCCACGCGGGGTACGGGAAGATCGAGATCCTGCACGGCGTCTCGCTCGAGGTCGGCCGGGGAGAGATCGTCTCGCTCATCGGCCCGAACGGCGCCGGCAAGTCGACGGTCTTCAAGGCGATCACCGGGTTCCTCGTCCCGTCGCGCGGCGAGGTACGCTTCAAGGGCGAGCCCATCACGGGGCTTGCCGCGAACCGGGTCCTCGCGCGCGGCCTCGCGTACGTCCCGCAGGGACGGGTCGTCTTCCCGCAGATGACCATCGTCGAGAATCTCGAGATGGGGGCCTATCTCGAGCGCGACCCGGCGACGGTCCGCCGGCGGATGGAGCGGGTCTTCGACCTCTTCCCCCGTCTCGCCGAGCGGCGGACGCAGCAGGCGGGTACGATGTCGGGCGGCGAGCAGCAGATGCTGGCCATCGGCCGGGCGCTCATGCTCGAGCCCGAGATGGTCATGCTCGACGAGCCGTCGCTCGGCCTCTCGCCCAGGTTCGTGACGATCATCTTCGAGACGCTGGGCGTCCTGCGGCGGGCGGGGATGACGCTGCTCGTCGTGGAGCAGAACGCGGCGCGGGCCCTGGCCGCGTCCGACCGCGCCTACGTGCTCGAGCTCGGGCGCAATCGATTCCAGGGGACGGGGGCGGAGCTGCTCGCCGATCCCCAGGTGAGGCGGCTGTACCTGGCGGGATGAGCCACGGAGAAAGGACAGCATGGCGACACATCGGATTGGCGTGATCCCGGGTGACGGGGTCGGCACGGAGGTGGTGGCGGAGGGCCTCAAGGCCCTCCAGGCGGTCTCGGACGTCTCGGGGGGGAGCCTTCGCTTCGAGATCGAGACGTTCGACTGGGGCAGCGAGCGGTACCTCAAGACCGGCCGCATGATGCCCGAGAACGGACTCGAGACGCTCGAGAAGTTCGACGCGGTCTACCTCGGCGCCGTCGGCGACCCGCGCATCCCGGACCACATCACGCTCCACAACCTGCTCCTACCGATCAAGATGGGCTTCGACCTCTACGTCGGGCTCAGGCCGGTCAAGCTCTACCCGGGCGTCGACTCGGCGCTGGCCAACAAGGCGCCCGGCTCGATCGACATCGTCCTCATCCGCGAGAACACGCAGGGCGAGTACGCCGACATCGGCGGCATCGTCGGCCAGGGCGCCTCGACGGTCGCCCTCCAGGGGGCGCTCTTCACCTACGAGGGGTGCGAGCGGATCATCCGATACGCCTTCGAGTACGCGCGCGCCCACGCCCGCCGGAAGGTTACGTCCATCACCAAGTCGAACGCCCAGAAGTTCGGCATGGTCTTCTGGGACCGGGTCTTCAAGGAGGTCGCGGCGCGGTTCCCCGACATCCAGACCGAGTCGAAGCTCATCGACGCCGCCGCGATGGACGTGGTCCGCAAGCCGGAGGCCTACGACGTCGTCGTGGCCTCGAACCTCTTCGCCGACATCATGAGCGACCTCGTCGCGGCCGTCACGGGGGGCATGGGGCTGGCGCCCGGCGGGTCGTTCCGCCCGGACCGCAAGAAGCCGGGGCTCTTCGACCCGGTCCACGGCTCCGCGTTCGACATCATGGGGAAGGGGATCGCCAACCCGATCGCCGCCATCCTCACCGCCGCCCTGATGCTCGACTACCTCGGCGAAAAGGCCGCGGCCGACCGGATCCGCCGCGCCGTGGAGGGCAACCTGGCCGACCGGGAGGTCCGGACGGCCGACCTCGGGGGCCGTTCGCGCACGGCCGAGGTGGGCGACGACGTGGCTCGCCGCATCCGGGCGGCCGGCTGAGGCCGCCCGCGGTGGCCCCGACCACCGCACGGGGGGCCGCGTCGGGGGCCGTGCCACGGCCCCCGACGCGGCACCGAGTTTGAGAAAGTCCTCACATGCCAGGCAGAACGCCGGTTCAGTTGTTGACACCCCTCACGTAACTGCCTAGACTCGCTCCCAACAAGGCAAGGAACCGTGTTCTTCCCGCGCGTTCGTCTCATGGGCGACGCGGCAAGCTCCCGGTTCATGGCCCGCCTCTCCCTGGCCCAACAGCGAAGGAGGCCTCGAGCCCGATGCAGATCTCACGTCGAGGGTTCCTCAAGTTCTCCGGTGCGACCACTGCGGGCGTCGCGGTCGGCAGCCTCGCGAGCCTCGGCGTCGACCTTTCGCCGGTGGTGGCCTACGCGCGCGACCTGCGCATCAAGAACGCGAAGGTTGTTCCGAGCGTCTGCCCTTACTGCGCGGTCGGCTGCGGGCAGCTCGTGTACGTCGAGAAGGTCGACGGCGAGGACCGGATCATCAACATCGAGGGCGATCCCGACTGCCCCCACACGCTCGGCGCGCTCTGCCCGAAGGGCTCGGCGACCATCCAGCTCTCCATCAACGAGCGGCGCCCGACGAAGTGTCTCTACCGGGCGCCCGGTTCCGACCGGTGGGAGGAGAAGCCGCTCGACTGGATGATGGACCAGGTGGCGGAGCGCCTGAAGAAGACCCGCGACCAGTACTTCATCGAGACCGAGAAGGGGATCACGGTGAACCGCCTCGACGCGGTCGCCAACCTCGGCTCCGCCTGCTGCGACAACGAGGAGTGCTACATCCAGAGCAAGCTCCTCAGAACGCTGGGCATCGTCTACCACGAACATCAAGCACGCGTCTGACACTCCGCTACGGTCCCGGCTCTGGGATCGTCGTTTGGTCGGGGTGCGATGACGACGAATCTGATCGACATCCAGAACGCGGATGTCATCATGATCACGTCGAACATGGCGGAGAACCACCCCGTCGGCTTCCAGTGGGTGGTGCGCGCCAAGGAGCGCGGCGCCAAGGTCATCCACGTCGATCCCCGCTTCACCCGCACGTCGGCGCTCGCCGACATCCACGTGCCGCTCCGCTCGGGCACGAACATCGCGTTCTTCGGCGGCCTGATGGCCTACGCGATGAACAACGACAAGATCCACACCGAGTACGTGGCCCACTACACCAATGCCAGCATGCTGATCGACGACGGCTTCGGGTTCGACGACGGCATGTTCACCGGCTACGACGGCGACGCCAAGCGGTACGACCGGACGACCTGGAGGTACCAGACGAACCCGGACGGCTCGCCGAAGCGGGACACGACGCTCAGGCACCCGCGCACGGTGTACCAGCTCATGAAGCGGCACTACAGCCGGTACACGCCGGAGATGGTCGAGCGGGTCTGCGGCATCCCGAAGGCGAAGTTCCTCCAGGTGGCCGAGCTCTTCTGCTCCACGGGCGGGCCGAAGAAGACGAAGACCGGCACCGTCGTGTACGCCCTGAACCTGACGCAGCACACCAACGGCGTCCAGAACATCCGGGCGCTCGCGATGCTGCAGCTCCTCCTCGGCAACATCGGCCTGCCGGGCGGCGGCGTCGTGGCGCTGCGCGGCCATGCCAACGTGCAGGGGGCGACCGACCTGGCGGTCCTCTACCAGGACCTGCCGGGCTACATGGCCATGCCGCTGCGCGACGTCCACCCGGACCTCGCCACGTACCTCGAGAAGGAGACCCCGAAGGGCGGCTACTGGATCAACAAGCCGGCCTTCTTCATCTCGCTCCTCAAGGCCTGGTACGGCGACGCCGCGACGAAGGCGAACGACTTCGGCTACGACTTCATCCCGAAGCGGGAGAAGGCCGACGCGTACTCGCAGCAGCACATCTTCGTCGACATGTACGAGGGGAAGATCAAGGGCTTCTTCGCGATCGGCCAGAACCCGGCGGTCGGCAACCCGAACGCGACGCTGGCCCGCGCCGCCCTCGCCAAGCTCGACTGGCTGGTCGTCAAGGACATCTTCCACACCGAGACGGCCGAGTTCTGGCGGGCGCCGGGGGTCGATCCGAAGAGCATCAACACCGAGGTCTTCTTCTTCCCGGCCGCGCCGGCCGCCGAGAAGAACGGCACGCTCACGAACACGATGCGGCTCATCCAGTGGCACAACATGGCCGTCGAGCCGCCCGGCGACGTGCGCAGCGACCTCCACTTCTGGTATCACCTCGGCAAGCGGATCAAGGCGCTCTACGCCTCGAGCACGGCCAGGCGCGACCAGGGGATCAAGGCGCTCGTCTGGGACTACCCGGAGGAGGGCAAGCACGCCGAACCCTCGGCGGCGCACGTCCTGCGCGAGATGAACGGCTACGTCTGGGCCCCCGACTGGAAGGATCGGGTCCAGCTCAAGTCGTTCGGCGAGTGCAAGGCCGACGGCACCACCGCGGCCGGCTGCTGGATCTACACGGGGGTCTTCCCGGACGAGAAGACCAACCGGGCCGCCTCGCGCCAGATCGACAAGAGCGGCAAGGACTACCTGCAGCACGGATGGGGCTTCGCCTGGCCGGCGAACCGCCGCATCATGTACAACCGCGCCTCGGCCGACCTGGACGGCAAGCCCTGGATCGAGTCGAAGGCGCTCATCCAGTGGGATCCCGACGCGGACAACGGGCCGGGCGCGCCGAAGGGGAAGTGGGTCGGCCGCGACGTGCCCGACTACGGCCCGACGCTCGCCCCGCGCGCCCCGAAGAACGCCGCGGGGCCGCTCAAGGGGGTCGGCGGCAACGACCCGTTCATCATGCGGCCCGACGGCGTGGCCGGGCTCTTCGCGCCGCTCGTCGACGGGCCGCTCCCGGAGCACTACGAGCCGGTCGAGGCGCCGACGAGGAACCTGCTGTCGAAGCAGCAGATCAATCCCGTCGCCAAGATCTGGCAGGTCGCCGACGGGCGCAACGAGATCGCGGAGGTCGGGTCGAGCAAGTACCCGTACGTCCTCACGACCTACCGCCTCACGGAGCACCACCTCTCGGGCGTCATGAGCCGGCAGCTCCCCTGGCTCGCGGAGATGTTCAAGAGCCACTTCGCCGAGATCAGCGAGGAGCTGGCGAAGGAGAAGGGCATCAGGAACGGCGACCTGGTGGAGGTCTCCACGCCGCGCGGCTCGATCAAGCTGCGCGCCATGGTGACCAAGCGGCTCAGGCCGTTCACGATCGACGGCAAGACGGTCCACCAGATCGGCATCCCCTGGCACTGGGGGTACGTCGGCATCGCCAAGGGTGACGTCACGAACGACCTCGTGGCGAGCGTCGGCGACCCGAACGTCTACATCCAGGAGAGCAAGGCGCTTCTCTGCAACGTCGAGAAGGCCGCGCAGCAGGGGGTGGCGTAGCCATGGCCGCGACGATGACCCAGAAGGTCATGTACACCGACACCACGATCTGCACCGGGTGCCGGGCGTGCATGGTCGCCTGCAAGCAGTGGAACCAGCTCCCCTACGAGGAGCCGGAGTGGACGGGCGGCTACGGCAACCGTTCGCACTTCAGCGACAAGGCGTGGCGCTTCGTCCGGTTCATCGAGGTGGACGACCCGCGGCCGAGCCACAAGGGCGAGGTCCAGTGGCTCATGATGTCGGACGTCTGCAAGCACTGCCAGCAGGCCGGCTGCCTCGAGGCCTGCCCGACCGGCGCGATCCACCGGACCGCGTGGGGGACGGTCGACATCGACCAGGGGATCTGCAACGGCTGTCGCGACTGCGTGGCGTCCTGCCCGTTCGGGGTGATCGCGTTCAACGCCGACACGGGGCGCGTCAACAAGTGCACCTTCTGCTCGGACCGCGTGCCGGCGGGCATGCCGACGGCCTGCGCCAAGACCTGCCCGACCAGCTCGATCCGCTTCGGCGACAAGGAGCCGATGCTCGAGATGGCACGCGCGCGGGTGAAGGAGCTCAAGGCACAGGGCTTCGAGCGCGCGAACCTCTACGGGGACTCGGACATCCTCGGCGGGCTCAACGCGTTCTACGTCCTGGCCGACAGCCCCTCGGTCTACGGGCTGCCCGAGAGGCCGGAACTGCCGCAGCGCAACGTCAACCTCGACTCGGCGCTCGCCATCGCGTCGTCGGTCGTCATCGGGCTGGCCGCCCTGGTGAGCTTCCGCGACCAGGGCGCCGGCCGCCAGGGCTAACGGGGGAGCGCATGGGCGTCGTCACGGCGAACATCCAGGACCCCCACTGGGGGATGTACATCGTGTGGTACTTCTTCCTCGGCGGCATCGCCGGGGGGGCGTACTTCACGGCGGCCATCGCGGACTACTTCGGCGGCCCGCGCGAGCGGCAGATGGCGAAGATCGGCTACTACATCGCCTGGCCGCTGACCGTCATCTGCGGCATCCTCCTCATCCTCGACCTCGGCACCCCGAGTCGTTTCCTCAACATGCTGCGCGAGTTCAAGTGGCAGTCGCCCATGTCGGTGGGGGCCTGGGGGCTCGCGGTCTTCGGGGCCTTCGCGACCGTATCGGCCGTCCTCGCGTACTTCGAGCGAGGGCCGATGCCGGTCCTGTCGCTTTCGGAGGCCGACCGGCTCCGCTACCGGCGGCTCGTCGGGCTCGTCGGGACGCTCGCCGGCTTCTTCCTCGCGAGCTACACCGGCGTGCTCCTCGGCTCGACGGCCATCCCGATGTGGACCGAGAGCCGGCTCATGGGGGCGCTCTTCCTCGCCTCCGCCGCCTCGACCGGCGTCGCGTCGATCGCCCTCGTCGCGTGGCTGCGAGGGCTCGACCTGGGGGAGACCTGGAACCGCATCCACCGGTTCGACCGGTTCGCCATCGTCTGGGAGGCGGTCCTCCTGGCCGCCCTCCTGGTAATGCTCGGCGGGGCGGCCGAGCCGATCGTCTCGGGCCGGTACGCGCTCCTCTTCTGGGTCGGCCTGGTGGCGATCGGGCTCGTCGCGCCCTTCGTCCTGCAACTGCGCACCGGCCACCACTCGGGGCGGCCGACCTTCGCGCTCGCCCTGCCGGCCCTCCTGGTGCTGGTCGGCGGCTTCGTCCTCCGGTACGTGGTCATCATGAGCGGGCCCTATCACGGGTAGACGGCGCCCGCGCGCGTCTTCAGGCGGCCCGGGGCTTCCCCCGGGCCGCTTTCGTTTTCCGGGTACAATCTCCGCATGCCGGACACGCGCGCCCGCCTGCGCCAGCTCCCGTCGGTCACCGAGGTCCTCAAGAGCCCCGGCGTGGCGGCGCTCCTGCGCCGCCGCCCGCGCCCGCTCGTCGTCGAGGCGATCCGGGAGGTCCTCGACGAGGCGCGCCGCCGGCTCCTCGCGGGGGAGGCCTTCGAGCCCGACGGCTTCCTCGCCGGCCTGCCGGCCGCCGTCGACCGCGCGCTCGACGCCCGCACCCGGCCGAACCTGCGCCGGCTCCTCAACGCCACCGGCGTCGTCATCCACACGAACCTCGGCCGGTCGGTGCTGGCGGCCGAGGCGGTGGAGGCGATGGAGGCGGTCGCGGCCGGCTACTCGACGCTCGAGCTGGACCTCGCGTCGGGCGAGCGCGGCTCTCGCCACGCCCACGTCGAGCGGCTCCTCACGGCGCTCACCGGCGCCGAAGCCGCCTGCGTCGTGAACAACAACGCCGCGGCCACCATGATCGCCCTCAACACCCTCGCGGCCGGTCGCGAGGGGATCGTCTCGCGGGGCGAGCTGGTGGAGATCGGCGGCGCCTACCGCATGCCGGACGTCATGGCGGCCTCGGGCGTCGCGCTCCGCGAGGTGGGGACCACCAACAAGACGTACCTGCACGACTACGAGGCGGCCATCACCGAGCGGACCGGCGTCCTCGTCCGCGTCCACACCAGCAACTTCCGCATCGTCGGCTTCACGCACGCGGTCGACGGCGCCGAGCTGGCGGCCCTCGCCCACCGGCGCGGCCTCGCGGCCCTGGAGGACCTGGGCAGCGGGTGCCTGGTCGACCTCGGCCGCATCGGCCTGCCGCGCGAGCCGACGGTCCAGGAGGCGGTCGCCACCGGCATGGACCTGGTGACCTTCAGCGGCGACAAGCTCCTCGGCGGCCCGCAGGCCGGCATCGTCGTGGGGCGGGCCGCGGCGGTCGCGGCCGTCAAGAAGAACCCCCTCATGCGGGCCCTGCGGCCGGACAAGCTCACCCTGGCGGCGCTCGAGGCGACGCTCCGGCTCTACGAGGCAGGTACGGACACGGCGCTCCGGCGCATCCCGACCCTCCGGATGCTCGCCATGAGCGAGGAGGAACTCCGGGCGCGCGCGGCGCGGCTCAAGGCGCACATCCGGCGACTCGCCCCGCAGGCCGCGCTCTCGCTCAGGGCCGACGTCTCCCGGGTCGGGGGTGGGGCGCTGCCGCTCGCCGAGCCGCCGACGACCGTCGTCGCGGTGGCGCCGCGCGTGGCCGACCCGGGCCGGGCCGGCGCGGCGCTCGTCGCGCTCGAGGCGGCCCTCCGCTCGGAGGAGCCTGCCGTCATCGCACGCCTCAAGGACGACGCGCTCCTGCTCGACCCGAGGACGCTCCTCGACGACGAGATCGCGCCCTGCGCGAGACGGGTGGCGGCGGCGCTCCAGCGCGTGGGCTGAGCGCCTCGACGTCCGGGCGAGCACGCCGCGGCCGGCGCGCCGCGATCGTCCCGACCACAGGGCGCCGGCCGGCACCGCTCGGGCAGCCGGCTCGTTCGCGCCATACGGCCCGCTTCCGCCCGGCCGTACTCGATCCCGCGTCTCGGGCAGCGGTAGCCCCGGCCGGCTCGCGGCCGCACGGCCGGAGACCGGACGGTCGAGCCGGGGCGGACGCCGGCCGGTCGCGCGGCGTCGGGGGGTTACGGCGGCACGGTCGTCGCTTCGCCCCCGCGCATGATCGCAGAGGGAGGCCCGGGAGGGACGGGGAACGAGGACCGCCCGCGCGAGCGGCTCCTCGCCGTGGGGCCCGAGGGGCTCGCGTCGGTCGAGCTTCTGGCGCTGGTGCTCGGCTCCGGAGGCCCGGGGCGGCCGGCGGCCACGCTGGCGGCGCGCCTGCTCGCCCGGTTCGGCTCGATACGCGGGCTTGCCGCGCGCAGCCCCAGGGAACTGGCGACGGAGCCTGGCGTGGGGCCGGCGCGGGCCGCGGCGGTGACCGCCGCGCTCGAACTCGGCCGGCGGCTCGCCGAGACGCGGCTCCTCCCCGGCACGAGGCTCGGCGGCGCGGCCGACGTGTTCCGGCACTATCACCTCCGCCTGCGGGACCTCAAGCGCGAGCGGTTCCTCGCGCTCCTCCTCGACGGGAAGCACCGGCTCGCCGGCGAGATCCTCGTGTCTGAGGGGACGCTCACGGCGAGCCTGGTCCATCCGCGGGAGGCGTTCGCGCCGGCGGTCAGGGAGTCGGCGGCCGCGCTGGTGTTCGTCCACAACCACCCCTCGGGCGATCCGACCCCCTCGCGGGAGGACGTCGACCTCACCCGCCGCCTCGTCGCGGTCGGCGACCTCCTCGGCATCCGGGTCCTCGACCACGTGATCGTGGGTGACGCCCGTTACCACTCGTTCGCCGACGCCGGGCGGCTCGCGACGCGGGACTGAGCGCCCGGGTGTTCAGGTGTCCGGACCCGACGATTCCGAACGGGTACAATGGGGCGGTCGTGCGACATGCGGTGCACTCCGCGCGGGCGGCCGGCCGGCGCGCGGCCGCCCGACGTGCGGAAGTCCCTGCTTTATCCTTGACTTTCAGGTGCCCGCTCGATAACAACGGACCGACTCGTCTCGTCACTCGAACCGCCGCGACCCTCTCGGGCACGAAGCCGTGATGTGCCGCGCTTCACGTGCCGCGAGCGGGGCGCGCGCCCGGACGGTCAGTGAGCTTCTTGCGCCGGTTCCTGAAGCCCAGCACGCCCCGCGCCGACGGTGCCGCGCCCTGGGGGCGTCTCCCGGCCAGCCCGCCTCGCTCCACGCCGTACGCCCGCGGTCTCGACCCGGTGGTGCCCGACGTGGACGGGGAGGGGGACGTCGCGACCGAGGCATCGGTCCGGCCGGCGGCGCCGGACAGCGGCGCCCGAGCGGAGGCGACGCCGACGACGATCGAGTCGCCGCAGGCGAACGCGCCCACCTGGCGGCGCGAGCCCACGCGCAACA
>DATCKS010000368.1:0-3508 GCA_036562265.1 Thermodesulfobacteriota bacterium
TGGGGTAGCGCTCGTCCCGGTCGGCCGCGCGCAGGGGGAGGCCGCCCAGGTCGAGGACCGCGAGGATGTTCGTGTAGGTCAGCTCGTACGGCAGCGTGATCCCGAGCAGGTCGAAGTCGCGAAGCGGCGTGCGCGACTCGAGGCTCGTGAGCAGCGTGCCGGTCTCGCGCAGCCTGGCCTCCATGTCGGGCCAGGGCGTGTAGACCCGCTCGGCCCAGACGCGCGGGTGCTGGTTCAGGATGTGGTAGAGGATGTGCAGTCCCAGGTAGCTCATGCCGACCTCGTACGCGTCGGGGAAGCAGAGCGCGACGCGGAGGTCGACGGCTGACGCGTCCTTGTGGACCGCGTTCACCTCGGTGCCGAGGTAGCGCGAAGGCTTGCTGACCTGCGAGAGGTCGAGTTCGGCCATGCCGTGGTCCCTACCCGGAGACGCAAAGGACCATAAAGTATAGGCGGAAGGCCTGGTTAGGACAACCCCCTCAACGCGGCGCCGATATCGGTCGCGGGGGGCGGCGAACCGGCAGGCGGCCCGACTCCGCCGGCCTGGGGCGATCGGCGCGGCGATCCCCGACCGGCCGGCCGCGACCGCGCGGTCCCGGCTCGGCAGGCCGTCACACCGGGGGCACCTTGACGGCACGGCGCATACTGCATACAAAGAGCACGTGAGCGAGCGGCGCCGGATCGACTTCCGCATCGAGCGGCCCCAGACGCTGCGGGAGCAGATCGTCGACTCCATCCGGAACGCCATCATCCACGGCGTCCTCAAGCCGGGTGAGCGCGTCGCCGAGCCGGAGCTGGCGCTCCGCTTCGGGATCAGCCGCACGCCCATCCGGGAGGCGTTCCGCCAGCTCGAGAGCGAGGGCTACCTCCGCATCACCCCGCGTCGCGGCGCCGTCGTCGTCGCGCTCACCGAGAAGGACGTCTCGGAGTTCTACGACGTGAAGGCGCTCCTCGAGGGACACGCGGCGCGACGCGCGGCCACCCGGCTCACGGACGCCGACATCGCCGAACTCGAGCGGCTCAACGCCGAGCTGGACCGCCTCGCCGACGCGGGCGACGTGCGCGCCTTCTTCGACGTGCACAACGCCTTCCACGACGTCTTCCTCAAGGCCGCCGACAACGACCGCCTCGAGCAGATGCTGCGCAGCCTCGTCCAGCAGTTCGAGCGCTACCGGCTCGCCTCGCTGGTGCAGCCGGGACGGATGCGCCGGTCGGTGGAGGACCACGCGCGGATCATCGAGGCGTTCAAGGCGCGCGACCCGGACCGCGCCGAGGCGCTCGTACGCGGCTCGGCGGAGCAGGGTGGAGAGGTCCTCCGCAGGGTCGTTCGCGGCGAGGGGCCGACCGATGAGGGTAACGCCGGCACTCCCTCCGCTTCTTGATCGCACCTCGAGCGCTCGCTAGCGTTAGCAGAATCCCTCCCGAGCTCGACACGTCGAATCGGCGTACCCCGTTCACCACTACTGGAGGGCACGCCCATGCTGACCCGTCGGACCGTCCTCAAGGGCGCCGTGGTCGCTGGCGCGGCCGGACCGCTCGGCCGCCCCCGTCGCGTCGCCGCCCAGGCGCAGGCCAGGCCCTGGAAGATCGGGTTCTCGCTCTCCCTCACCGGTGCCTATGCCGAGGTCGGCAAGTACCAGGACGAGGGCTACGACCTCTGGCGTCGGCACGTCAACGAATCGAGCCAGAAGCTGCTCGGCCGGCCGATCGAGCTCATCAAGTACGACGACCAGAGCGACCCGGCCACCGCCGCCCGCCTCTTCGAGAAGCTCATCACGGACGACAAGGTGGACTTCGTCCTCGGGCCCTACTCGAGCGCCACGACGCAGGCCGCCGCCCCGGTGGTCGAGCGGCACGGCTTCCCGATGCTCTGCGCCGGCGCGTCGTCGGAGAGCATCTTCAAGCGCGGCTTCAAGAACGTCTTCATGACCTACTCGCCCGCGGGCGAGTACCTGAACGGCGCCATCGACATCGCGAAGACGAAGGGGCTCAAGCGGATCGCGGCGATCAACGAGAACACGCTCTTCCCCAAGGACTCGATCGCGGGCGCGATCGAGAAGGCGAAGGCCGCCGGTCTCGAGATCGTGGTCCAGGAGTCCTACCCGAAGGGGGTCACCGACCTCTCGGCCATCCTCACCCGGATCCGCGACGCGAACGCCGACGCGATCTTCGCCGGCTCCTACTTCCAGGACGCCGTCCTCCTCGTCAAGCAGGCGAAGGAACTCGACGTCAACCCGAAGATGATCGCGGTCACCGTGGGGGCCGCGCTCGACAGCTTCGGCCGCGACCTCGGCAAGGACGCCGAGTACATCTTCGGATCGTCGCAGTGGGAGCCGAACCCGGACCTGCCCTACCCGGGAATCAAGCGGTTCATCGCGGACTACAAGAAGACGTACGGCCGCGATCCCGACTACCACTCGTCGTCGGGCTACCAGGCCGGCGAGGTCCTCGCCATCGCGCTCGAGAAGATCGAGAAGTACGACCGCAACAACGACGGGGATCGGGAGCGCCTGCGCGAGACGATCCGCGGCCTCGACGTCATGACCGTCAACGGCCGCTTCAAGGTCGAGCGGACCGGGCTGCAGGTCGGCCACGACATCCTCCTCATCCAGTGGCTCGAGGGTGAGAAGGTCGTCGTCTGGCCGAGCCAGTACGCGACGGGCCAGTACGTCTTCCCCATGCCCGCCTGGAACCAGCGGACCTGAGGTCGGCCGCGCGCGGCGTCCGCTCGAGCGGCGGGGCGCGCTCCCCCGGGGTCGGGGGAGCGCGCCCCGTGACGTAGGGCGGCGCAGGAGGGGGGTCTCGCCGATGACGCCCGAAGACCCGTGAGCCCGACGCTCCTCGCGCAGGGTCTCGTGACCGGCGTGCTCCTCGGGGGCGTCTACGCCCTGGTCGCCCTCGGGCTCACGCTGATCTTCGGCGTCATGCGCGTCATCAACGTGGCCCACGGGACGCTCCTCATGGTGGGCGCGTACGTGACGTTCACCGCGGCGAACGGCCTCGGCATGAACCCGCTGGCGTCGCTCCTCGTCTCGGCGCCGCTCCTCTTCCTGCTCGGAGTCCTCGTCCAGCGGTTCGTCGTCGAGCGGGTCGTCGGCGCGCCCGAGCTCCAGGGACTCCTCGTCACCTTCGGGGTGTCCATCATCCTCATCAACCTCGCCCTGCGCATCTTCAAGCCGGACATCCGGGCCGTGACCTACCTGTCGGGCTCGCTCACGCTCGGCGGGGTCGCGTTCTCGATCCCGCGCCTGATCGCGTTTGCCGTGGCGGTGGCCGTGACGGCGGCGGCCATGCTCTTCCTCAAGCGCTCCCGCCTCGGCAAGGCGATCCGGGCGACCGCCCAGAACCAGACGGTGGCCGTCGTCTGCGGCGTCGACGTGAAGCGGATCCGGCTTTTCGCCTTCGGGCTCGGCGCGGCCCTGGCCGGCGTCGGGGGGAGCCTGATCAGCCTCATGTACGCCGTCTACCCGGAGATGGGCTCGCTCTACACGCTCAAGGCGTTCTGCGT
>DATCKS010000382.1:0-3561 GCA_036562265.1 Thermodesulfobacteriota bacterium
CCTCCGGGAGCGAGCACCCGTGGTCTCGGAGACCGCGTCCGAGATCGGCGACGTACAGGTGCGCCACCGCGGCACGATCGGCGGCAGCCTCGCGCACGCCGACCCGGCGGCCGACCTTCCCGCCGTCATGGTCGCGCTCGACGCCGAGCTCCACCTGCGGGGGCCGAGCGGCTGGCGCGCCGTCCGGGCGGAGGAGTTCTTCCAGGACCTCTTCACGGTCGATCTCGCCGAGGACGAAGTCCTCGTGGCGGTGCGCTTCCGACCCCTGCGCACGGCGGCCTATGCGAAGCTCCACCAGCGCGCCTCGCACTACGCGCTCGTCGGCGTCTGCGCCGCAGTGGAGCTCGATCAGGGCGTGATCCGGGCGGCGCGGGTGGCGGTCACGGGCGTGAGCACCCACGCCCAGCGACTGCCGAACGTGGAGGAGCTCCTGGTCGGGAAGCCGGCGAACCAGGAGACGATCGATGCCGCCGCCGCGGTTGCCGGCGACACGCTCGAGTTCGTGAACTCCGACATCCACGGCTCGGAGGAGTACCGGCGGGCGATGACGAAGGTCTTCACCCGCCGCGCCCTCGAGCGCGCCATCTCGCGCTGAGCACCCAGACCTCCACACCTCGCGAGGGGGACCCGGGCGGGTCCCCCTCGCGGCGCGACGGGGTGCCGCCTCGCCGTACCCCGGAGCGGGCTCCTACACTGCCGGCGATGGAACGGTTCGAGCGCGACGGCGTGCGCCTGGCCTACCGCACGTGGGGTGCCCGCGAGCTGCCGCCCGTCCTCCTCGTCCATGCGTTCACGATGGACTCCCGCATGTGGCACCCGGTGGCGAGCCGCATCGCCGAGGAGTACTTCGTCGTCGCTCCCGACCTCCGCGGGCACGGCGCGAGCGAGGCGCCCGAGGATCCCGACTCCTACTCGATCGACGCGTACGCGGAGGACGTCCGCGCCCTCGCCCGTCACCTCGGCATCGACCGCTACGCCCTCGTCGGCTGCAGCTTCGGCGGCATGGTCGCCCTGCAGCTCGCGGTCGACACCCCGGAGCCCATCGCTGCGCTCGTCCTGAGCGACACCTCGCCGGCGCCCGAGCACGAGCGGTACACGGAGGAGTTCCGCCAGCGTGAAGCCCGCATCCGGCAGATGGAGGAGGTCGCCCGGAAGTTCGGCACGATGGAGCTCGGGCGGCGGCTCGCCCGCGAGCTGAGCGACCCGTTCGCGGCGGCGGCGGTGCGCACCCGGTTCGCGCGCCTGAACACCGAGGGGTTCGTCGGCGCCGCCCGCGCGCGGCGCACCCGCCCGAACCTGCTGCCGCTGCTCCGTGAGCGGCTCACGATGCCCGTCCTGCTCGTTGCCGGCGCCGAGGATCCGGTCTCCTGCGCGCTCGACCTCATGTACACGGAGATCCCGCAGGCGGCGAGCGCGCTTTTCAAGGGCGTCGGCCACGGCGTCCCTGCCCTCGCCCCCGATCGCTTCGCGCGGCTGCTGCTCGAGTTCCTCCGCAGCGTCGAGGAGGGACGGCCGCGGAGCGGGCGCCGGACCCTCTAGCGGATATCCCCTTCGGCGGCCCTCGTCTATAGTGGAGCCTCGAGCCGGGGCCCCGAGCCTCGGACCGGAAGGAGGGACTGCAGATGAGGCGTATCCTCAGCCTGCTCGGAATCGCCGCCGTCGTCGGCGCGGTCGTCGCGTTCGTCCGTCGCAAGAAGAGCGACGATGACGAATTCCTCGACGAGGAGCTCGAGTCCTAGCGCCGCGTGGACGAACGCACCCCGTGCATCACCGGCATCGGCCTCGTCACCACCTGGGGACGGGGCGCTGACGCAGCCTGGGAAGCGCTGGCCGGGCGCCGACCGGCAGGCCGCCGGTGGGTGCCGGACGACGGCCCCCCGGCGGCTTTCGCCGCCGCGCTCCCGGACGAGTACGAGCCGCACCCGAACATCCCCGCCCGCATCGCTCCCCTCCTCGACCGTGGAGGCGCGATCGCGCTCGACGCGGCCCTCCAGGCGGTCGAGACGGCCGGGTTCGGTCCCGGCTCGGCTGACGCCCGGCGCTTCGGCGTGGTCGACGCCATCGCCTACCGCGCGCCCGGGCAGCCCACCTTGTACGTCCCCTACGGCCAGACGGTGGCGCGCGCCCTCGGCATCCGCGGGCCCGTCCTCACCGTCGGAGGCGGCGAGGCCGCCTCGGCCTCCGCCATCGCCCTCGCCGCCCGCCTCGTGGCGAAGGGAGAGGTCGAGGTGGCGCTCGCCGGGGGAGCACAGGCGCTGCAGCAGCCGCTCATCGCCCACCTGCGCGAGCTCGGCGCGGCCGAGGGCCCCGCGCGCCCCTTCGACCGGAGCCACGCCGGCTTCGTGCCCGGCGAGGGTGCCGCCTACGTGGTCCTCGAGCGGCTCGAGCACGCCGCCGCCCGCGGCCGCGAGCCGCTCGCCTGCATCGTCGGCGCGGGCATGACCTTCGACGGCAGCGCCGAGCCGTTCGCCTTCGCCGACCCGAGCGAGAGCGGCCGCGCCCTCCAGGCGGCCCTCGCCGACGCGGGGTACCTGCAGGGCCAGGTCGACCTCGTCGTGAGCGGCGCCGACGGGCGCGTGCAGCGCGACTTCTGCGAGGGATACGCCCTCCGCCGCACGTTCGGGCGGCACGCCTACTACGCCAGCGTCACCGCTCCCGCCGGTTCGCTCGGGACGCCGCTCGCCGCCCAGGGCGCGGTCGCCGTGGCGGTGGCGGTGGAGTGTCTCGCCCGCCAGCAGGTGCCGCCCATCGCCGGCTTCGAGGAGCCGGAGCCCGACCTCGAGCTCGCCTACGCCCGCGAGCTGCGCGCCGAGCGCCTCGACTGCGTCCTCGTCACCTCCTTCGCGCCCGGAGGCACGAGCGTCGCCCTCCTGCTCGAGCGCCCCCATCGCCCGTAGGGGCGGCCGCCCGTAGCATGGCGCCATGGCGGTCGAGATAAGCTGGTACGGCCGAAC
The DNA here is from genome assembly GCA_036562265.1 of Thermodesulfobacteriota bacterium. Taxonomy (GTDB): domain Bacteria; phylum DASVDK01; class DASVDK01; order DASVDK01; family DASVDK01; genus DASVDK01. The sequence continues at coordinate 2,955 of DATCKS010000382.1, forward strand.
CTGCTTCCGCATCCGGGGGCGCGGCGTCACCATCGTCACCGACCCGTGCCCGCCGGCGAGCGGCTACCGGCTCGGGCGGCTGGAAGCGGACATCGTGACCCTCTCCCGCCGCGACGATCCCGAGTACAGCTACGTCGAAGGCATCGCCGGCAAGCCCAAGGTGCTCGAGGGGCCGGGCGAGTACGAGATCGGCGATGCGCTCGTGGCAGGGCTCGCCGACCCGCGGCCGGACGGGACACGGAACATGGTCTTCGTCTTCGAGCTCGAAGGGATCCGCATCGCCCACCTCGGCCTGCCGGCGAAGGCGCCCGCCAACAGCCTCGTGGAGCAGATCGACGACGTCCACGTCCTCCTCTTGCCGGTCGGCGGCGGCATCTCGCTGGGCGCCGCTGCCGCGGCGGACGTGATGACGACCCTCGACCCGCACATCGCCGTCCCCATGCACTACCGGACGGAGAAGGAGACGGCGCCGCTCGACCCCATCGACCGCTTCCTCCGCGAGACCGGCACGAAGCTCGAACCCCAGCCTCGCCTCACCGTCTCGCCCTCCCAGATTCCGGAAGAGCTCACCGTCGTCATCCTCGAGCCGCGCGGATAGGGGGAGCCC
>DATCKS010000396.1:0-2102 GCA_036562265.1 Thermodesulfobacteriota bacterium
CACCACAACTACGCCTTCACGGCGACGGCCCTCACCTCGAAGCTCTGGCTCATCTACGAGGACGAGCGGGGCGAGTGGCAGGCCAGGGCCGTGGCCGACATCGGCGACCCGGCCAAGGTGCCGCTGCCCGTGGCGATCAGCCTCTCGGCCGACGACCGGACGCTCTGGGTCGACACCTTCATGGACGGCACCACGCGCGCCTACGACGTCTCGAACCCGTTCGCGCCGAAGCTGATCTACGAGAAGAAGATCGGCGCCCAGCTCAACATGGTCTCGCAGAGCTGGGACGGCAAGCGGCTCTACTTCACGAGCTCGCTCCTCGCCAAGTGGGACAAGAAGGGGTCGGACAACGAGCAGTACCTCAAGGCCTACACCTGGGACGGCCGGGAGCTGCGCGACCGGTTCGCCCTCGACTTCACGGCCCTCAAGCTCGGCCGGCCGCACATCATGCGGTTCGGCAGCCGGGCGCTCTACCAGTACTGACCCCTCGCCAGCCGTCCGGGCGCCGCGGCGCCCGGACGGTGGAAGGAGACCACGCATGCGGACGAACGACGCGAATCTCGCCGCGCGCCTCGTTGCCGCCGGCGCCGCACTCGGCCTGCTCCTCGGCGCGGCAGCGGCCGCGCGGGCGCACGGATCGGCGCCGCACGGACCGGCGGCGCACGCACCGGCCTCCGGGGCGATCGACTTCCCGGGGGGCGCCCGGTTCGACTTCGAGGTTCCCGCGCCGGGCACCTACCGCCTCCCGGTGATTCGCGAGGCGGCCGACGGCGCCGTGCTCGACGCGCGCGGCAAGCGGCGACGGCTGCGGCAGGTGATGGACGGCCGGATCACCGTGCTGAGCTTCGTCTACACCCGCTGCGCCGACCCGAACGGCTGCCCGCTGGCGACCTCGGTGCTCCATCGCGTCCTGCGGGCGAGCCTCGAGGACGCCGAGCTTGCCCGGCACCTCAAGCTCGTGACGCTCAGCTTCGACCCGGAGCACGATACGCCGGCCGTCATGGCCCGCTACGCGGGGCCTTTGATCCGGGGCGGCGCGCCCTGGGAGTTCCTGACGACCGCGTCGCCGAGAGACGTCGCCCCGATCCTCCGGGGCTACGGCCAGGTGGTCGACGGGCCGAGCCGCCACTCGCCGCTCCTCACGCACCTCCTGCGCGTCTACCTGATCGACGCGCAAGGGCGCGTGCGCAACATCTACGGGCTCGACTTCCTCGACCCGCGGCTCGTCCTCGCCGACGTGCGGACGCTCCTCCTCGAGGCCGGGGAGCTGGCCGCGCGCGAGGCGCGGCGGTGACCTGGCTCGCGGTCCTCGCGGCGCTGCTGCTCGCGCCGGCACCGGCGCTCGCCGAGGACCCGACCCTCGCCCGCGCGCTCGCCCGGGTCTCCGCCCCGCCGCTCGGGCTGCCGCCCGTGCCGGTGGCGGCGCCGGACCGGCCGACGGCGGCGCGCGTGGCGCTCGGGCGGAAGCTCTTCTTCGACCGGCGGCTCTCCCGGGGCGGCACGATGTCGTGCGCCATGTGCCACCTCCCCGAACAGGGGTTCACGAGCCACGAACTGGCGCGGCCGGTCGGTACCGAGGGACGCAGCCTCCGCCGCAACGCCCCCACGATCCTGAACGTCGCCTACCACGGGCGGCTCTTCCACGACGGCCGCGAGACGAGCCTCGAGACGCAGGCGCTCGCGCCGCTGCTCGACCGGAACGAGATGGCGAACCCCTCGCTCGGCATCGTCGTGGAGACGATCCGCGCGCTGCCGGACTACCGGGGGCTCTTCGAGGCCGCGTTCGGCGCCGGGCCGTCACCCGACCGGATCGGCGCCGCGATCGCGAGCTACGAGCGGACGCTCCTCCTGGCCGGCTCCCCCTTCGACCGGTGGCGGTTCGGGGGCGAGGCGGGGGCGATGACGCCCGAGGCGCTCGAGGGGTTCCGGCTCTTCACCGGGAGGGCGGGGTGCGCGACCTGCCACACGATCGCCGCCGACCACGCGCTCTTCACCGACCAGCAGTTCCACGACACCGGCGTCGCGGCGCGCCGCGCGGCGCCGGCCGAGCCGGTGCCGGTCGAGCTGGCACCGGGCCTCGTCGTCCCCCTCTCGCCCGAGAC
>DATCKS010000408.1:0-3520 GCA_036562265.1 Thermodesulfobacteriota bacterium
AGGTAGATGTACGACGTGCCCTTCTCCCGCTCGATGAGCTTGAGGTCCTTGTGCGCCTTGATGCGGGGGACCTCCTCGAAGGGGGCCCACGACATGTGGAGCGCGCCCGTCTCGAGGGCGGCCATCCGGGTCCCCTCCTCCTTGACGATCTGGATCTGCCACTCGTCCGGGTAGGCGGGGCCCTTGTTCGTCACGTCGTCGCGCAGGCTCTTGTAGTTCGGGTTGCGCGCGAAGAGGAGCGTGCTGCCCGGCTTCCAGTCCTTCAGCACGTACGGTCCCGATCCGACCGGCTGCCGCCCGAAGGCGTCGCCGGCCTTCTCGGCCGCGGCCTTGGAGACGATGCCGAGGTAGGAGGAATCGAGCGCCACGAAGATCGCCGCGAACGGCGTGGCGAACGTCAGGCGCACCTTGTCGGGCGCGACCGTCTCCACCTTCTCGAGCGGCCCCAGGTCGGCCTTGCGCTTGGAGAGCTTGAGGAACCGGTCGAGGGAGTACCGCACCGCCTCGGCGTCGACCGGCGTGCCGTCGGTGAAGCGGATCCCCTTGCGGATCGTGAAGGTGATCTCCCGCCCCCCCTTGTCGACGCTCCACGATTCGGCGAGCCAGGGCTTCGGCTTGCCGTCCGGCCCGATGTAGACCAGCCGGTCGTAGAGGAGCCCGAGGACGTACGACGAGACCAGGAGCGTCGCACGAGCCGGGTCGAGGCTGTCCGGCTCGGAAATGAGCGAGTCGAGGACCCGGCCCCCGCGCTGCGGGGTCTCCTCTGCCGCGGCCGGCGCCGCGGCGATCGTGGCGGCGGCGAGCCACGCCGCGAGCCACGTCCATCTGCCTCCCGTAGGTCGCATCGGTTCCTCCTTCTCCTGGCTCCTACCAGCCGATGGCATAGGCGGGAATGACGCCCGCCACCTCGCCCCGGGGATCTGCCCCGCCACGCAGGATCCCCCGGGTCTCGTCGACGACGATGGCGAGGACGTACCCTTCGGCCCATTCGGGCCGAAGCTCGATCCGGTGGCCGCGCGCCTGGAGCGCGCGGCGCACCTCGTAGGCAACGCGCGCCTCGACCCGGATCTGCCCGAGCTTCGCCTCGTGGGGATGGAACGAGTTGCGCGGGTGCTGCGTGCTCACCCGCGGCGCCTCGACGGCGTCCTGCGGCTCCATGCCGAAGAGGACGAGGTTCAGGAACGCCTGGAGCGTCCACTGGTCCTGGTGGTCGCCCCCCATCGTGCCGAGCGCCATGGCCGGACGGCCGTCCCGCGTGACGAGCGTCGGCGAGAGCGTCGTGCGCGGCTGCTTGCCCGGGGCGACGACGTTCGGGTGGGCCGGGTGGAGCGCGAAGGTCTGGCAGCGCGTCGTGAGCGGGAACCCCAGCTCCGGGACGACCGGCGACGCGCCGATCCAGGCGCCGCTCGCCGTGGCCGAGACCACGGTCCGCGCGCGGTCGACGACGTTCACGTGGGTCGTCCCGGGTCCCCAGGGCGCCGCCGGGACCGGCGGGCCGTCGAGGCGGGCGGCAAGCCGCCTGGGGTCGCCGGGCCGCTCTTCGAGGGAGGCGCGTCGCGGGTCGATCAGCGACCGGCGACGCGACGCGTAGGCGTCCGACAGGAGCGCCTCGATCGGCACGTCGACGACATCGGGGTCCCCGTAGTACTGCTCCCGGTCGGCGAACGCGAGCTTGAGCGCCTCGACGACGGCGTGGAGGTAGTCCGGCGAGTTGTGGCCGGCCGCGCGGAGCGCCGCCGGGTCGAGGAGCGCGAGCGTCTGCAGGAGGACCGGGCCGCTCGTCCAGGGACCGCACTTGTGCACCGTGAGGCCCGCGAACGCGCGCTCGACCGCCGGCTCGAAGCGCGGCTCGTACCGCTCGAAGTCGACGCGACCCAGGAGCGAGCCCTGCTCGGCCGCGAAGCGGCACGCCGCCTCGGCCGGCGCGCCGCGGTAGAAGGCGTCGCGGGCGCGCGCGAGGCCGGCCGCCCGGCTGCCGCCCCCCCGGCGCTCCGCCTCGGCCATCGTCTCGAGCACCGCCGCCAGCGCCGGGTTCGTGAAGAGGGCGCCGACCGGCGGCGGCTCGCCGCCCGGCAGGTAGAGGGCCGCCGTCGTGGGCCACCGCTCGAGGAACTTCTCCCGGTCGCCCGCGATCGAGAGGTTCTCGCCCGGCCCTCGCAGGCCGGGGTGCATCGGGAAGCCGCGGCGCGCGAGGTCGATCGCGGGGGCCGCCACGTCCGCGAAGGTCCAGGTCCCGAAGCGCTCGAGCAGGGCGAGGAGCGCGGCCGGCGCCGCCGGGACGCTCCAGCTGTACGGGTGGTCCGGCGAGAGGCTCGTGAGCCGCGCGGCGCGGCAGCGTTCGAGCGTGAGGCCGAGCGGCGCGCGGGTGTGGCCGTTCAGCGCCTCGACGCCACGGCCGGCGTGGACGAGCGCGACCACCTCGCCGCCGAACGTGTGCATGTGGGGGTTCAGAACCCCCTCGGCGAGGATCGCGGCGACCGCCGCGTCGGCGGCGGTCCCGCCCGCGCCGAGGACGGCGGCCGCGGCCTGCGCCGAGAGGTAGTGCTCCGTCGTGACCAGCCAGTCGCGGGCGAGGATCGTCGGTCGCAGGCCCATCGCCGACGAGGCTCCTCTAGCCGGATCGGCCGCCGGCCGCCGCCTGCCCGGCCGACGCCGCGGGTGCCTGCACGGCCTCGAGGACGCGCAGGTAGTTCTCCCCGAGCACGCCCCGGACGACCTCGGGCGCGTGCCCCCTCGCGAGGAGTCCGGCGGTCAGGTTCGGCGTCTCCTCGATCCGCGCGAGGCCGGCCGGGTAGCTGCGCGGCGCGCCGTAGAGGTTGCCGGCCGACTCGAGCGCCGCGTGAACGATCGCCTCGGCGTAGTCCACGTAGTCGGGGCCGAAGCCGACGTGTCCCGGCCCCGCGACGCCGAGGAGGTGCTCCACGTGGTCGAGCACGTGGTCGAGCGTGGCGTCGCCGTCGGTCAGGAAGGCCGGGTAGCAGGCCACGCCGACCAGGCCGCCCGAGCGGGCCACCGCCTCGATCTGCCGGTCGTCGAGGTTGCGGCGGTGCGGCATGAGCGCCGCGGCGTTCGAGTGCGAGCAGACGAAGGGCCGGGTGGCGTGCTCGACGAGGTCCCAGAAGCCGCCCGCCCCGAGATGCGAGCCGTCGAGCAGGATGCCGGTCCGGTTGGCGTGCGCGATCAGGCTGCGGCCGAAACGGGTGAGCCGCGCGCCCGAGTCCTCGGCCACGCCGTCGCCCGCCTCGTTGCGCAGGTTCCAGGTGAGCTGCACGGCGCGTACGCCGAGTTCGCCGAAGAGGTCGAGCGCCCCGAGGCTGCCGCGAAGCGGGGCCACCCCCTCGAGGTTGAAGAAGACGGCGAAGCGGCCCTCGACCGCCGCCGCGCGGATGGCCGCCGGCGTCGTCGCCAGGACAATGGCGCCGTCGCTCTCGAGGATGTCCCGGCGGACCTCGGCGATCTGGAGCATCGCGGCGCGGAACGGATCCTCGGGGTCGAGCTGCCGGTGCGACGGCTGGTCGCC
>DATCKS010000407.1:0-1666 GCA_036562265.1 Thermodesulfobacteriota bacterium
CTTTGTCGATCGTCATGATTCTCGTGCCTCCGCGAGAGTCTACGCTGGTCGGGAAGCAGAACGCTTCGTTTTTTGAACAACCATTTACATTAGCGTTTTACTGCATTGTTTGCAAGCGCCGCCGCCTTGGGCGAAGAGGGCGCGGGCGCGGGCGGCGTCCTCGTCCATCGCCGCGATCAGCTCCTCGACGCCGGAGAAGGCGCGCACGTCACGGATCCGGCCGCAGAACGCGATCTCGATCCTCCGGCCGTAGAGGTCGCCGGAAAAATCGAAGATGTGCAATTCGATGGAAGGCGGCTCCCCGGCGAACGTCGGCCGCGGGCCGAGGTGGAGGACGCCATCCCGCTCCGTGTGGTCGACGCCGCGCGCCTGGACGGCGTAGATCCCCTCGAGCGGGATGAGCTTGTCCGGATCGCCGACCTCGATGTTGGCGGTCGGGTACCCGAGCCCGGATCCGCGTCCAGCGCCCCGGACGACCGTCCCGCGGATGGTGTACGGCCTCCCGAGCGCCAGGGCGGCGTCGACGACATCCCCGGCCGCGAGCGCTTGCCGGATTCGAGTCGAGGATACGGGCGCGCCCCCGACCTCGAGGGCCGGCACGACGTCCACGCCGAACCCGAGCTCGGCGCCGATCTCGCGCAGCGCGCGGGCATCGCCTGCGCGGCCGCGGCCGATCCCATGATCGTACCCCATGACCAGATGGGTCATGCCCACCCGGCCGATGAGGATCTCCTCGACGAAGCGCCGTGGAGAATAGCTCGCCAGCTCCGGGGTGAAGGCGAGGGCGACGACCTCGTCCACCCCGGCGGCGGCGAGGAGCTCGCGTTTCTCCTCCTCGGTCGTGAGGCGACGCGGCGCGTGCTCCGGCCGCAGGACCCGGAGCGGGTGCGGCTCGAACGTCACGACCACCGCGCGCTCCCCCCTGCTCCGCGCCACGCGGAGCAGCTCGGCCAGCACGGCGAGGTGGCCCCGGTGGACACCATCGAAGGTGCCCACCGTCACGACCGCATCCCGCGGTCGCGATGCGCCGACAGGATCATCGGCGACGAGATCAGCGTTCATGCAAGGACCTTCCGCGGCCGAAGCCGCTCGTCTTCGAATTCACCGATCGCCAGGAGGGCATCCTGGTGAACGATCGCGATCGGGCCGGGCCGGTGCGGGAGATCTCCTCTCCAGGGGAGCGACCGTCCGTGGCGCAACGCCGAGGCCTCCCGCTCGTCGACCTCGACGCGCGGGAGGTGCGAAAGAGCCTCCAGCGGCGAGAGCCACGCCGATTCGACCGCGTCGGGGTCGTCGAGGCGGTCGGCCGGCACCGCGCAGGAGACATGGTGGCGGCCGATTGCGGTGCGGCGCAAGGCGCGCAGGTGTGCGCCGACGCCGAGTGCCACGCCCACATCCCGGGCAATGGCGCGGACGTACGTCCCACTGGAGCACTCGACGTCGAATTCGACGTCCGGGAGGTCGATGCCGAGGAGATCGATGCGGTAGATCTCGACCTCCACCGGCTCGAGCTTCACATCTTCGCCTCGACGCACCCTGTCGTAGGCCCGCTCGCCCGCCACTTTCTTGGCAGAGTAGGCCGGCGGAACCTGCCGGATGCGGCCGACCTGCGACTGGAGCGCTTCGAGGATCCGGTCCCGGTCAAGCGCGCGCCATGCTTCGGACT
>DATCKS010000426.1:0-2099 GCA_036562265.1 Thermodesulfobacteriota bacterium
GAAGAGCGACGGGTACCCCTCGGCGAGGTAGAGGCGCCGCGCGTCGAGCTCGGCGAGGTGGGCGACGAGCGCGACCGTGGCGTCGCGCTCGCGCGCGGCGAGCTGCGCGACCGCGGCGAGAAGCTCGGTATCCGCGAGTCGAGCAGGAGCGGAGAGCATGGTCTGGAGAGCCATGTCTCGTTCATATCATGGCGGTCCCGGCGGGCCCCGGGAGGCCCCTGCAGAGGCGCGGACGGCGCCGACCGCTGGCGCAGTCCTCGAGCGTGCGAAGGCTCGCCTGCAGCCGTTCCCGGGCCGCAGAGGGTCTGTCCACGACTAGGCCGCCGCGCCCCTCGACCTCGTCTCCCGATGCTGTCAAGAGTTTTCTTCGCGGTAGTCGAGTCTTCTGCTCGTCCAGCTCGGTTCGAACCGGGTCGGCCCTGCCGGGCCGCGCCGATCGGCACCCCGGCGCCCGGTCCGCCGGCGGGGGGATCGGCGGCCGCCCCGTGGCCGTGTTCCGAGGTACCCTCTATCCATGCGCGGCTACCTCCAGTACGACCGGGGCCGGGTGACGATGGTGGAGAAGGGAGTCGTCGCCGAGACGCCCCTCACCGTGACGCTCAACGGCAAGGAGCTGGTCCGGTTCCTCTGCACTCCGGAGCACCTCGAGGCGCAGGTCGTCGGCTTCCTCTGGCTCGAAGGGTTCATCGAGAGCCTCGACGAGATCCTCGTCCTCAGGGCCTGCGCCGAGGACGGCGCGGCCGACGTGATCCTGGCGGGCGAGCCGCAGATCCCGCGGAAGAAGGCGGTCACGTCGGGGTGCGGGGGAGGCATCACCTTCAACATCGACTTCGCCGCCGAGGGGCTCGGCGGCCTGCCGCTCACGGTGCCGCCGGAGCGGATCTGCTCGGCCTACCGCGAGTTGCAGGCGTCGGCCGTGCACTACCGCGAGCACCGCGGCATCCACTGCACGGCGCTCTGCGACGGGGAGCGCCAGCTCCTGATCGCCGAGGACGTCGGCCGGCACAACACGCTCGACAAGCTCGCCGGCCTCGCGCTTCTCGAGGGGATCCCGACCGAGGGGCGGTTCCTCGTGACCTCGGGCCGCATCTCGTCGGAGATGACCTGGAAGGCGGCGCGGATGCGCGTGCCGCTCGTCGCCTCGCGCACCTCGCCGACCTCGCTCGCCCTCGAGCTGGCCGAGCGGCTCGGCATCACGCTGGTCGGCTACGTGCGCGACGGCTCGTTCAACGTCTACACGCACCCCCACCGGGTCCTCGCCCCGGAGGCGCTGGCGACCGCGCGGCGTTAGGCTGCCGGAGCCAGGGTCCGAACGTACGGGGCGATCGTCAGGCCGGCCTCTTCGAGCCGTGTGCGGACGGCCCGCGCGATGGCGACGCCGGCGGGGTTGTCGCCGTGGACGCAGACGCTGTCGATCCGCACGGGGATCCGCTTGCCGGTGACCGTCGTGATCGCCTGGCGCTCGATCGCCTCGAGCACCCTGGCGGCGGCGGCCTCCGCGTCGTGGATGACCGCGCCGGGCTTCTTGCGCGAGGTGAGGTTGCCGTTGTCGTCGTAGGTCCGGTCGGCGTAGATCTCCCGCACCACCGGCAGGCCGAGCCGCTCCGCCGCGCGCTCGGTCTCGAGACCGGGCATGACGATCAGGTAGAGGTCCGGGTCGACGGCCTTCGCGGCGCGCGCCACGGCCATCGCGATGTCCGGGTCGACGGCCGCCATGTTGGCGAGGGAGCCGTGGGCCTTGACGTGCGTCACCCGGTGACCGGCGGCGCGGGCCACCGCCTGCAGGGCGCCGATCTGGTAGACGATCATCTTCTCGATGTCCTCGGGCCGCTCCCCCTGGATCGGCCGGCGGCCGAAGCCCCAGAGGTCGAGGAAGCTCGGGTGGGCTCCCACGGCGACCCCACGGGCTCTGGCGAGCGTCACGGTCCGGTGCATGACGAGCGGGTCGCCCGCGTGGAACCCGCACGCCACGTTCGCCGAGGAGACGATGTCGAGCATCGCCTCGTCGTCGCCCATCGTGTAGACGCCGAAGCCTTCTCCCATGTCGGAGTTGAGATCGATCGTCGCGGTCATGGTCATCCCCCTCGACCGTCCAGTGT
>DATCKS010000430.1:0-3643 GCA_036562265.1 Thermodesulfobacteriota bacterium
ATCTCCTCGGGCGGCCGGTGCGCCGTCTCCTCGGGCATCTCCTCGAGCGTCGAGAGGTCGAAGGAGAAGATGAAGTACGACTTCGGCTTCTGCGTCGCCTCGTCGCGGTAGGCGCTCCGATCGAAGCGGACGCCGGTCCTGAGGAGGTCGTCCTTGACGATCGCCTCCTTCGGCAGGTGCGGGAACCGGGCGACGAGGGACTCGACGAGGGGGAGCCTCTGGCCTTGCTCCACGAGCGCGGTCGTCACGCGGGCTCGACCTCCACGCGAACGTCGTAGAAGATGGGGCCGCCTCCCATGTCGGTCGTCCCGTCGGCCGTGACCCAGTTGGCGTTGCGGCCGCCCGGGACGAGCTTGTTCCAGTGGATGGAGGGGGCCACGACGAGCCCCGGCCGGACGCGGTCGGTCACGACGGCCCGCGCGAGGAACCAGCCGCGCTCGTTGCGCACGCGGACCATCGTGCCGTCGGCGACGCCGCGGGCGGCCGCGTCGTCGGGGTGGATCTCGACCGTCGGGTCGCCGACCGCCTTTCGCAGCGACGGGATGGCCGAGAAGGACGAGTTGAGGAAGTGGTGCGCCGGCGGCGTGAGGAGCGCGAGCGGCAGCTCCGGCGTCGGCGACGTCGCCTCGACCGGCGGGATGTAGGTCGGCACCGGGTCGAGGCCCTGCTTCGCGAGGTCGGGGTTCACGAGGAGCGCCTTGCCGGACCGGGTCGGGAAGCCCCCCTCGCGGAACGGGGCGTCGAGCCCGGGACGCGAAAGGCGCTGCCAGCCCCGCTCCGCGAGCGTCTCGAGCGTGATCCCCTCGAAGGCCGGGTCGCCGCCCGCGAGGATGCCGGCCGCGATCGACCGGTCGTCGCAGAGGAGGTCCGGGTCGTCGAACCCCATGGCGCGCGAGAGGCGGCGGAAGAGCTCCGTGTTCGAGACCGCCTCGCCCCGCGGCGGGATGGCCGGCTCGTTGAGGACCAGGTAGTAGTGCCCGTAGGCGCGGTGCAGGTCGAACTGCTCGAGTTGCGTCGTGGCCGGCAGCAGGTAGTCGGCGTAGTCCGCCGTGTCGGTCTGGAACTGCTCGTGGACGACGGTGAAGAGGTCCTCCCGGGCGAGCCCCTCGTGGACCAGCGCGGCGTTCGGGGCCACGGCCGCGGGGTTCGAGCCGTAGACGAAGAGCGCCTTGATCGGCGGGTCGAAGCGGCCATCCCGGTTCGTGAGCGCCCGGCCGATCTCGATCATGTTGATCGTCCGCGTGCCGGGCCGGATCCAGTCGGTGCGGGCGAGCCTGGCGCGGTCGATGGGGAACGCGCCGGACGTCGAGAGCAGAAGCCCCCCGCCCGAGTCGCGCCAGGAGCCGGAGACCGCGGGGAGGCACGAGATGGTGCGCACCGCCATGCCGCCGCCGGCGTGACGCTGGAGGCCGTAGTTGATGCGGATGAAGGCCGGCCGGGTCGTCGCATAGGCGCGGGCGAGGGCGACGATCCGCTCGGCCGGGACGCCGCAGATGTCCGCCACGCGAGCCGGGTCGTACTCGCGGGCGCGCGCCTCGAGGTCGGCCGCACCTTCCGTGTAGGCCGCCAGGTACTCGCGATCGGCCAGCCCCTCCGCGAAGAGCACGTGCATGAGGCCGAGCGCGAGCGCCGCGTCGGTGCCGGGCCGGATGGCGAGGTGCTCGTCGCAGTGCGCCGCGGTGCGGCTCTGCCAGGGATCGATCGCCACCAGCCGCGCCCCCTTCTCGCGGGCGTCGAGGACGACCCGCCAGAGGTGGACGTTGGACGTGATGGTGTTGGTGCCCCAGAGGATGATCAGCTTCGCCCGGACGACCGCCTCCGGGTCGGTCCCGACGCTCGCGCCGATCGTGGCGCGGATCCCCTCCCCGCCCGCCGCCGAGCAGATGGTGCGGCCGAGGAGCGAGGCGCCGAGGCGGTGGAAGAAGCGCCGCGGCAGGCTCTCCTCCTGCACCAGGCCGAGCGTCCCCGAGTAGGAGTACGGGAGGATCGCCTGCGGGCCGTACGGCCCCTCGGCGATCGCCTTGAGGCGAGCCGCGATGTCGCGCAGCGCGTCGTCCCAGGAGACCCGCTCGAAGCGCCCCTCCCCCTTCTTGCCGACCCGGCGCATCGGGTAGAGCACCCGGTCTGGGCTGTAGACGCGCTCGAGGTAGCGCGAGACCTTCGTGCAGAGGAAGCCGCGGGTGAAGGGGTGGGTCGGGTCGCCCGTGAGGGCGACGGCCCGGTCCCCCTCCACGGTGACGTGCATGGCGCAGGTGTCCGGGCAGTCGTGCGGACAGGCGGCATGCACCAGACGGCGGCCGGCGGCGACGGCCTGGTCGACGGGCGGATCGGCATCCGGCATGCGCCGCAGTGTACCGCGGAGCGCCGGCCGTGGCTTGCCCGCCCCCCGTGCCGATTCCCGACGGGCCTGATCGCACGCGCCCGCCGCCGTCCGGGATCCGGCTGGCCTTGACCGGGGGACCGGAACGGACTATCAATCTGGGAAGCTATTTGTTTGGCATGGTATTTCACGATGTGAAATCCACGCCTGGAGATCCGCCGTGAGCCGACCGCACGATATCCGCGGGATGGTCCCCATCGTCCCGACCCCCTTCCTCGAAGACGGGTCCCTCGATCACGACGGGCTCGTCGCCCTGTGCGAGTTCGCCGTCGCCAAGCGGGTGGCGGCGGTCTGCCTGCCGGCCTTCGCCAGCGAGTTCTACAAGCTGTCCGAGCGGGAGCGACTCGACGTCGTCCGGCTGGCCGTCAAGGCCGTCGGCGGTCGCGTCCCCGTCATCGGGCAGTCGAACCACGGCTCGGCGCGAGTTGCCGCGGAGCTCGCCAGGGCCAACCAGGACGCCGGCGCGTCGGTCGTCGCCGTTGCGCTGCCCCGTGCGTTCGCCTACACGTCGGAGGACCTCCTCGAGTTTGCTCGCACCGTCGGCCGGGCCGTCGAGGTGCCGCTCCTGGTGCAGGATTGGAACCCGACGGGCCCGACGATCGATGCGGCGTTCTGTGCCCGTCTTCGCGAGCAGTGCCCCAACTTCCGGTACGTCAAGCTCGAAGAGCCGCAGATGGGGGCGAAGGTTCGGGCGATCCGGGCCGCGTGCGGCGACGAGGTTCGGGTACTCGAGGGGTGGGGCGGCGTCTACATGCTCGAGTTGATCCCCGCGGGGATCGATGGGGTCATGCCGGGGCTCGCCGTGATCGATGTCCTGCAACGGGTGTGGGATCTCGCCGTCGCCGGGCGAGCCGTCGAAGCCTACGAGGTCTTCGCCGGCATCCACCCCTGGCTCGCGTTCACGCTTCGGAGCCTCGAATCGCTCAACTACCTCGAGAAGGACCTGCTCGTCCGGCGCGGCGTGCTGCGGGCATCGCACGTGCGGCATCCGACGATCACGGTCGACGAGGAGAGTCGGGCGTACGCGAGCTTTCTGATGGATCGGGTGCTGGAGCAGATCGCGAAGCTCTAGAGGGGACGAGGAGACGCGTCGGAGATGAGACGCGCCGGTGCGGGCAAACGACGGACGGCGTCCAGGAGGAACGGCGGCGCGTCGGCCACGCCGGCTCTCGCCGGGCCGTCCGCGCCGGCGCGCGCCAGGACGTCGCCGCGCCGGCCTCAGGTCAAGGCCGTCGACAAGGCGCTCCGGGTGCTCTCGTACCT
>DATCKS010000441.1:0-4106 GCA_036562265.1 Thermodesulfobacteriota bacterium
GTGTGGAACCGGTCCTTGAACGCGCCGGTCGGGTTGCGCGTCTCGTCCTTGAGCCAGATCCGCGCGGGCCCGGGGACGTCGAGGCGGACGAGCGGGGTTGCCCCCTCCTCGATCGTGATCGGCTCGACGCCGGCGGCGAGCGGGAGGAGTTCCCGGAAGCGCCAGACGCCGCCAGGCCGCGACGCCCAGGCGTCGAGGAGCGTGGGCTCGAAGGCCGCATCGGCGTAGGCCACCTCGAGGGCGCCGACGCGACCTTTGGCCTCGCAGGCGGCGCATCCCGCGAACGCGGGGCCGAGCGGGACCTCCGAGCCGCAGGCGGTGCAGCGGAGCCCGAGGACGTGCGCCGGTGTCATCGCCGCCTACGCGAGGAGTCGCCGCAGGAGCGCCGCGTACGCCCGCGCGCCGTCGGTGAGCTCGTCGATGCCGATCCACTCGTCGGCCGTGTGCGCGCGGTCGATGTCGCCAGGGCCGAGGACGACGGCCTCGGCACCGATCGCCCGGAAGTGCGTCATGTCGCACCCGAAGCCGGCGCCGTACACCTCGGGCTGCCGCCCCGTTACCTCCGCCACCGCCGCCACCGCCTCGCTCACGATGCGGGCGTCGCGAGGCGTCTCCGACGGGGGCCCGCTCGTCGGCAGGTAGTCCTCGATCTCGACCTTCACCTCGGGGTCGGCCGCGGCGACGCTCCGGAGCACCCCTTCGATGTCCGCGATCACCTGCGCCTGCGACTCGCCGGGCACCATGCGCCGGTCGAGGACGATCTCGCAGCGGTCGGGGACCGCGCTCTCCTTGTGCCCGCCCTTGATGAGGGTCACCGTCCCGCTCGGGTGGCCGATGAGCGGATGGCTGATCGACTCGAGGCCGTCCACGTAGCGCTCGAGCGCCTCGAGGACCTTTCGCATCTTGAAGACGGCGTTCACGCCGAGCTTCGGCGTCGACGAGTGGGCCGACTTCCCGTGGACCACGATGCGGGGACGCACGCTGCCGCGGTGGGCGATCGCGACGCGCAGGCGCGTCGGCTCGCCGATGATCGCGTAGTCGGCCCTCAGGCCCTTCACGACCTCGCGGCTGCCGCGGCTGCCCATCTCCTCGTCGGCCACCGCGGTCACGACGACCTCGCCGGCGAACGGCGTCTTCGAGGCCACGAGGGCCTCGACGGCGCCGAGCATGGCGACCACCTGGCCCTTCGCGTCGCCGGCGCCGAGCCCGTAGACGCGGCCGTCGCGCACCTCGCCCCGGAACGGGTCCACTGTCCATCCCCCGCTCGCCGGAACGGTGTCGAGGTGGGTGTTGAGGACCACGACCGGGCCCGGCCGTGCGCCCCTCAGCCGGGCGACGACGTTGGGCCGCCCCGGCAGGGCGTCGATGACGGCCGTCTCGAGACCGAGCGCCCGGCAGCGGTCGGCCACGTACGCCGCCGCGGCGCGCTCGTCCTCCCCGGGGTTCTGGCTCCGTATCCCGATCAGGTCGACCAGCATCGACACGAGCGGCTCCGGCCGGATCCCGCGAGGCTGCACGTCCTCTCCCCGTCCCGTCACGTTCCCCTCTCCCCTCACACCCTCAGGCATCCGCCCGGACCACGCCGACCGGCGCCAGCGCCGCGAGGTCGAGGTCGACCCCGAGCCCCGGCGCCTCGCGCAGGACCGCCGCCCCGCTTCGCAGCGCGAACCCGGTGGCCGGGTCGGTCGCGAGCCCCTCCGCCCCGTACAGCTCGAGGTGCGCCGCCGGGATCGCCTTCGCGCAGTGCGCCGCGGCGGCCGTCGCGAGGGCGCCCTCGTTGGTCTGCCCCACCATCACGCCCACGCCGGCCGCCTCGGCAACCGCCGCGGCGCGGCGCAGGCCGGCGATGCCGCCGAGCTTGCCGAGCTTGAGGTGCACGAGGTCCGCGGCGCGGCGACGCGCGATCTCGAGGACGTCCGCGACCGACCGGACGCTCTCGTCGGCCATGACCGGCACGTCCGAGTGGCGCGTCACGTACCGGAGCCCGTCGAGGTCGTCGTACGCGACCGGCTGCTCGACGTAGTCGAGGCCGAAGGGGGCGAGCCGCTCGATGCGGCGCACCGCCTGCCGCGCGGACCACGCCATGTTCGCGTCGACGGCGAGGCCGACCTCGGAACCGACCGCCTCCCTGACCGCCCGCACCCGCTCGACGTCCCGCTCGAAGGGCTCGAGGCCGACGCGCACCTTGAGCGACCGGAACCCGGCCGCCACCGCCCAGGCCGCCTGGCGGGCCGCCTCGTCGGGCGGGCCGTACCAGAGGCTCCAGTTGCTCGGGAGGTCGTCGCGGACCGCCCCGCCGAGGAGCACGTACACCGGAACGCCGTACGCCCTGGCAACGAGGTCGTGCAGCGCGACGTCGACCGCCGACATCGCGCCGTGGACGCCGACGATCGTCCGGCCGAGCGCGTCGAGACAGGCCGAGAGGTCCCGGGGATCGCGGCCGAGGAGCGCCGGGGCGAGGTGCCTGAGGATCTGCGCCGTCACGGCGTCCGGTGAGTCGCCCGTGAGGTAGTGCGAGTTGCCGCGCGCCTCGCCGACGCCAACGACCCCCGCGTCCGTCACGAGCCGGACGTACACCTCCTCGAGCGCCCGGACGTGGCCCGAGGCGAAGTGCTGGAACGGCGAGACCAGCGGCAGGTCCTTGCGGTAGACCTCGACCGCGGTGATCCTCATCCGACGACCTGTAGCTCGGCCGGCGCCGGGCGCGTGATCAGCTCGGCCCCGCGGTCGGTCACGACGTAGATCTCCTCGAGCTGGTAGAGGCCGTGGTCGGCGACGACGGTCGGCTCGCAGGTGAGGACCATCCCCGGCTCGAGCGGCTCGTCCACGTCGTCCCTGACCGACGGCGGCTCCGTGAGGTCCAGGCCGATGCCGTGGCCGATGCGCGAGGTCGCCCCCCAGCGGAACCCGTGCCGGTCGAAGGCCCGGCGCACCCACCCTGCGATGCTCGAGACGGGCCGGCCCGGCTTGACCTCCTCGAGCGCGTCGTGCGTGATGTCGCGGATGGCCCGGTAGGCGTCGGCCTGCGCCCGGCTGCGGCGCCCCACGGCGACGGTCCGCGAGAAGTCGGCCCAGTAGCCCATGTAGGAGCAGCCGCCGTCGAGCCAGAGCAGGTCGCCCGCCTCGAGCCGCCGGTCGGTCGGCCCTCCCGTTCGCCGGGTATAGTTGCCGGCGCCCGAGGTGATCGGGATGTAGCCCGGTCGCTCCGCCCCGCCCTTGAACAGCTCGACCAGGAAGGTGCGGTGCGCCTCGCGCTCCGTCATGCCGGGCCGCACGGTCGCGAACATCGCGTCGTACGCGTCGGCCGTGATCCGGGCCGTCTCGCGCAGGCAGGCGACCTCCGCCGCCGACTTGACGCGCCGAAGCCGCCAGAGCACGTCCGCCGCGTCCACGAACGCGGCGTCGGGCAGGAGCGCCTCGAGTCGTCTGAGCTCGAGCACCGGCATCCCGAGGCGCTGCTCGAAGCCCAGCTCGGCGCCGATGCGCCCCCGGGCAAGGCCCACGGCCTCCAGCGCGTCCGCGACGATCGGCGTCGCCTCGGCCATGAAGCCGTCCCAGGACCGGATGTCGCGGACGGGGCTCATCGCCTCCGCCTGGGGGACCTGGTTGGTCGTCAGGAAGAGCACCGGGTCCCGGTCGCGCGGCAGGAGCATCAGCATCGGCCTCGACTTGCTGATCCAGAAGCCGCTGTGGTGCCCCGACAGGTAGCGGTAGTTCGCCTCGGACGTGACGAACAGCGCGTCGAGGCCGGCGGCGGCCATCGCCTCGCGGGCCCGCCGCCAGCGCGCCCGGTACTCCTCGTGCTCGAACTCGGGCGTCACGCTCACGGGTGGCCTCCTCATGCGGCCAGCGACCAGACCGGCGTCAGCGCCGACTCGTCCGGCGCCGTCCCGAGCCCGGGGCCCTCGGGGACGACGATGCGGCTGCCGGCATGGACGGTTCCGGGCGTCGGGTCGTGGACGATGCCGTCGGTCCCGTACAGCTCCGCGTACTTCGGGGCGCTCGCGAGCGCGAGGTGCGCCGCCGCGACCGTCGCGAGCATCCCCTCGTTCATCTGCCCCATCACGTAGGGGATCCGCGCCGCCTCGGCCAGCGCGATCACCCGC
>DATCKS010000442.1:0-3056 GCA_036562265.1 Thermodesulfobacteriota bacterium
CACACGGCGAGCGCGGTCCGGATGTTCTGCTCGACCAGGAGAATCGACACGCCGGAGCGGTTGATCGCCCGGATGTCCTCGCGGATGGCGGCGACGAGCTTGGGCATGATCCCTTCGGTGGGCTCGTCGAGGAGGATCAGCTTCGGCCGCATGACGAGGCAGCGGGCGATGGCGAGCATCTGCTGCTCGCCGCCGGACAGCGTGCCGCCCAGTTGCCGGAGTCGAGTGCGGAGCACCGGGAAGCGCTCGAAGACCCCGTCGAGCTCGCCGTCGACGGGGTTGCGCGGCAGCCCGAGGCACATGTTCTCGTACACCGTGAGGTTCGGGAAGATGCGGCGGCCCTGCGGGACGTAGCCGATGCCCTGCCGGGGGATCAGGTGCGGCGGCATGCGGTCGATCCTGGCGCCGTCGAAGGTGATGCGGCCGCCGGTCGCCCGCGTGAGCCCCATGATCGTCCTGAGCGTCGTCGTCTTGCCGACGCCGTTGCGCCCGAGGAGCGCCACCGCCTCGCCGTCGCCGACCGTGAGGTCGACGCCCTGGAGCACGTGGCTCTTCCCGTAGTGCGCGTGGACGCCCTCAAGCCGGAGCACGGGTCCCTCCCGCCGCGTCGGCGTCGTCCTCGGTGGCGCCCAGGTACGCCTCCTGGACGCGCGGGTCCTTCGCGATCGCCTCGGGCGGCCCCTGGCAGAGGATGGCGCCCTGGTTCATGACGGTGATGACGTCGGCGATCTCGAAGACGACCTCCATGTCGTGCTCGACCAGGATGATGTCCACGCTCCGCGCGAGCTCCCGGATCTTGGCCGCCGTCCGCTTCGTCTCGCTCGGGCTCATCCCCGAGACCGGCTCGTCGAGCAGGAGGAGCCTCGGCTTCATGGCGAGCGCGATGGCGATCTCGAGGAGCGCCACGTCCCCGTAGGAGAGGTTGCCGGCAAGCTCGTGCGCGTACGGCGCAAGCCCCATGTCCTCGAGCAGCGCCTCGACCCACCGCGCGGTGTCGGTCGACCGCCGCATCGGGCGGAGCGGGTGCAGGTAGGGCTTCTGCGCCTCGGCCGCGATCCAGACGTTGTCGAAGACGGTGAGGCCGCCGAAGACGCTCTTCACCTGGAGCGTGCGGGCGATGCCGGCGCGGGCGATCTCGTGGGGCGACTTGCCGAGGATGTCCTGGCCGCGGAAGATCACCCGTCCGGCGTCGGCCCGGAGGAAGCCGGAGATCAGGTTGAAGAACGTCGTCTTGCCGGCGCCGTTGGGCCCGATGATCGCGTGCAGCTCGCCGCCCGGCAGCGTGAAGTCGACCCGGTCGACCGCGACGAGTCCGCCGAACCGCCTGGTGAGCCCCTTGACCTCGAGGACCGGCGTCGTCATCGCTTCAACCGCTTCCTGAGGAGGCCCATGACGCCCTCCGGCGCGAAGGCGACGAACACGATCACGATGACGCCGACGAGGAGGAGGTAGTGCTCCCAGTAGACCGACAGCTCCTCGCGCAGGACGATGAGGAGCGCCGCTCCGATCGCCGGTCCGAAGAGCGTCCCGGCGCCGCCGACGATGGTCCAGATCACCCCCTCCCCCGAGACGGTCCAGAAGAGGTACTGCGCCGAGACGTACCTGGCGAAGAGCGCGAAGAGGACCCCCGCCACACCCGCGAAGAAGCCGGAGAGGACGAAGGAGGCGTAGCGGATCCGGTAGGGGCTGAGGCCGATCAGGCTCGCCCGGGAGGCGTTCTCGCGCACGGCGACGAAGGCGTACCCGAGCGGGCTTGCGAGCACGGCCCGCATCAGGAGGAAGCAGAGCCCCACCACGACGAGGATGAAGTAGTACTGGAACGTCTGGTCGAAGAGGCTGAGCTCCGTCCCCCCCAGCTCGAGCACCGGCGGCGGCGAGAACGGGAGGCCGTCGTCGCCCCCCGTGAGGTCCTTCCACCCCACCGCGAGGAAGTAGAAGATCAGCGAGAAGACGACCGTGATGATGGCGAAGTAGTGCCACGTGAGGCGGACGGCGAAGATCCCCGCGATGGCCGCCATCGCCGTTGCCAGGACCGCCCCGAGGAGGAACGACGGCCAGAACGAGAGGCCCAGCATGTCGATGCCGAGCGCGAGGCCGTAGGCGCCGACGCCGAAGTAGAGCGCCTGGCCGAAGGAGAGGAGCCCCGTGTAGCCGAGGAGGAGGTTCACGCTGGCCGCGAAGAGGCTCCAGATCATGATCTCGGCGAGGACGTTGACCCAGAAGTCCTCCACGACGAGCGGGAGGACCCACGGCGCGGCGACGAGGCCGACCGCGGCCGCGATTCCGGCCCAGGCGAACGCGTCGAGGCGCCGCGCGCCGGCCGCGGCTCTCACGGCTTCCGCGCCACCGCGAGCCCCTTGAGGACGAGGCCGAAGAGCCCCTCTGGGGCGAACCGGATCACGACGAGGAGCAGCACGCCGACCAGCACGACGAACTGCTCGAAGTAGCGCGAGAGGTACTCGGCGAGGATCATGTAGAAGGCGGTCCCGACGAAGGGTCCGACGAGCGAGCCGGTCCCGCCGAGGATCGCCATGACGATCGCACGGCCGGAGTAGGTCCACTCGAAGAACTCGAGGTTCGTGTAGCGCGCGAGGAGCGCGTAGAGGGACCCCGACAGGCCCGCGACGCCGGCCGCCGCCACGAACATCATCCACCGGAGCCGGTTCACGTCGAGCCCGACGAGCTGCGCCCGGACCTCGTTCTCGCGCACCGCGACGAGCGCGCGGCCGAACGGCGACTCGACGAGGAGCGTCGCCAGCGCGAAGGCGGCGGCAACGAGCGTCACCGTGAAGTAGTAGGCGACCAGTTCGTTGCCGAAGCTGAGCCGGACGGGGCCGAGCGGCACCTCCGGGACGAAATCGAGCGAGCGGGTCACGTAGGGGCCGGCGATCCAGCGCCAGTGGCCCGACGAGAGCACGGCCGTGACGAGCACCGACACGATCACGGTGACGATGAGGAAGTGGTGATGGCGCACGCGCGTCGCCACGAAGCCGATCGGCACGGCGAGGAGCACGGCGGTGAGGATGGCGGAGACGATGGCGCCCCAGGTGTTGAGG
>DATCKS010000007.1:0-2755 GCA_036562265.1 Thermodesulfobacteriota bacterium
GTCCCTCGACGGCGGCCGGACGTTCGGCCCCAGCGTCGTCGTGGCCGAGCAGGCGTGCCCGTGCTGCCGGACGTCGCTCGCCGTCGGGCCGGCGGGCGAGGTGTACCTGGCGTGGCGGGCGGTGTTCGCCGGGAGCATCCGGGACGTCGTCGTCGCCCGCTCCGACGACGGCGGCCGATCGTTCCGCCCCGCGATCCCGGTGCACGACGACGGCTGGCGGCTCGACGCCTGCCCCCACGCCGGCCCGTCCCTCGCCGTCGACGCCGAGGGCCGCCTCCACGCGGCGTGGTTCACCGGCGTCGAGGGCCGCGCGGGCGTCTTCCACGCCGTCTCGACCGATGGCGGGAGGAGCTTCCGCGGGCCGCACGCTCTCGCCCGCGCCGACGTCGTCGCGCCCTCGCTGGCGAAGCTGGACGCCGCCGGCGGCGCGGTCTGGGTGGCATGGGAGGACCGCACGAGCCCGGAGCGCCGGCTTCGTGTCGGCCACGCCCGCAACGGCGGCGCTCCACGAGCCTTCGACGTCGCGCTCGGACCCGGCGTCGCGCCCGCCCTCGCCGCGACGGACGACCTGGCCGTGGTCGTGTGGCTCGAGGAGGAGGCGGTGCGCAGCGCGGCGCTGCGGTGGGAGCGGTAGGCGCCGCGGTGCTGCGTCCGACGCCTCATGGAGGCGGCGCCGCGGCGGAGGCGTTGAAGGCCGAGACACCTCTCACGATCAGGAGGCCGGTCATGCGCGACGAGCCAACTTCAGCCATCGGCAGAGGACGCTCCCTCCTGCTGATATGCGTCCTCTCGATCGCCTTCGCGGTCTCGTGCGCCATGCCCGCCCGCGCACAAACGGGTGGAGACTCGATCGCGATCGCGATAATCCGGGATGTCATGCTGCAACGCCTGATCTGGCTCCAGGACTCCACCCTCGATTCTGCTTGCCACGTCTACGAGAAGACGGGACGCCCCCCCAACCTCGCCGACGCACTGGGTCCGGTGGCGGGCCGACTCCTCGACCGCCCGGATGATCCTTGCGGACCACGAGGCCCGTGGAGGCCAGGCGTGGTGTTGTACTCGATTTCCGTCCAAGGTTCAGGTGCGACGGTTGTTCTGCACGTCCACAGAGGCGAGTTCTCGCACACGGAGGAGTATACCCTTCACCAGGAATCGCCGGGATATCCCTGGATCGTCGATGAGATTCGCCTGCACGAGTGGTCGTAGGTCATAATCCCCTCCGAACCCACCCCCGGCGGCCGACGTCGAATTTAGCGAAGGAGTCGGGGGCCCCTCTCGGGGCGCTTTTTCGTTGCCCGCGGCTCGCATCTTGCCATGTATATCATTGCCACGCAATCACTTATACGCGTGCTGGAGGTGTGCATGGCCCAGAGAGCAACTGAATTCACCCGGACCACACCCGACCGCGGCCGGTCGACGACGGTCCGTGAAGAGGTTCGACGGGGGATGGAGGAGCGTCCGACGACCCGGAGGAAGGTCTCCCCGCCGAAGCGCACGGCCGCGCAGATCGCGTCGCTAGGGATGGGGATCGCGAGCCTGTCGCTCGGCGCACTGGCGTTCGTGGGGCCGCTGGTGACGGGGAACCGCGACAAGGTCATCAACCTCCGCAAGGGCAAGCTGTTCGACGTCTTCGCCATGAACCCGCTGCATGCGGGGATCCACATCGGGCTCGGCCTGCTCGGGATCCTGGCCGCGCGCTCGCAGAAAGCCTCGCGTGGCTATCTGGCAGTCTCGTCGGCGGGTCACGCGGCGCTGGCCACCACGGGGATCCTCGCGGGACGCAAGCGGTCCGGGATCTACGAGGTCATGGGGATGGCGATGAACACCGCCGACAACATCCTGCACTCGGCGTGGTGCGGCGCGGCGGCGCTCTTCGCGGCCCGGCCGAATTTGCTGCAGAGGGCAGCGTAGCCTCCGCTAGGTAGGCGGACCGCGGATCGGACGGGGTCTGGGAGGACGGTAAGCTGGCTGGAGCGAGGCCGGGGCGAAGCAGGGGTCCGAGCGGGAAGGGTTGGGACGCGACGCAGTGTCTCCGGCCTCGCCGGCGCCGCAGCCGGAGCCCGACACGCGGGCGACAGGAACGGCCGCGCCCGCTAGATCAACGACCTTCCCTGCCCCCCATCCACCGCCAGGCAGGCGCCGGTCACGAGGCTCGCCCGGGGCGAGGCCAGGTAGGCGACGAGGCTCGCGACCTCCTCCGGGCGGCCGAAGCGGCCGAGCGGCAGGTTCTCCTCGACGAAGCGCTTCATCGCCTCGGGATTCTCCTTCATGCGCCGGTCCCAGCCGCCGCCGGGGAAGAGGATCGACCCGGGCGCGACGCTGTTCACCCGGATCCCGCGTGGCGCGAGCTCGAGGGCGAGGACGTCGGCGGTGGCGATGACTGCGGCCTTGGCCGCGGTGTAGCTCGCCCGGCCGGCGCCGCCCGTCTCGCGCCCCCAGACCGAGGCGATGAAGATGATCGATCCGCCGCCCCGCGCCTCGAGATGCGGGATCGCCCGCCGCGCGATGCGCACCCCGGATAGCAGGTTGAGCTCGAGGATGTAGCGCCAGTCGTCGTCGGTCGTCTCCTCGAACGGCTTGTGCCGGCTCCCGCCCACGTTGTTGACGACGACGTCGAGCCCGCCCAGCTCGCGGGCGGCGTCGTCGACGAAGCGCGTGGCCGCCTCCGCATCGGTCACATCGACGGCGCGGGCGAAGACGCGGCCGCTTCCCAGCGCCTCGAACTCCGCGGCGGCCGCTTCGAGCGGAGCGGCCG
>DATCKS010000015.1:0-7385 GCA_036562265.1 Thermodesulfobacteriota bacterium
GTCGAGGACGAGGCCGGTCCAGGCGGGCGGCAGCCCCTGTTGCGCGAGGAAGGCGCTCAGGGCGCCGAGGTCGAGTTCGGTCCCCACCACGAAGCGGAGCGTGCCGGCCCGCATGACCGGGACGACGGCCGCCATCGCCCCGCGCCCGGTCCCCGGGTTCCACGAGGTAGTCGGAGAATGCCGGGCGCCGCCGCTGCACCGCCTCGCGGAAGTGCGGCCGGTTGCCGATCGAGACGTCGGACGGCCCCTGCCCGGGCGGGTCCGCGCCGAAGAGGCGGACGCCGTCGGGCCGGGTCACGAAGATGATGCGCCACCAGGGCTGCGTGGGACGGACGCGCTGGACGTACTCGTAGAGGCCGGCGAGGTCGCCCCGGTCGAAGAGGGGGGGCGGCGATCGCCTCGAGCGACTTGATCGTGGTCGCCAGTTCGCGGTCGAGCGCCAGAGTGAGCGCTCGCGTCGTGTCGCGGAGCCCACGCTCGAGCGAGGCGCGCTCCTGGCGGCCGAAGAGCGCCACCATGGCGGCGGCGAAGACGACGAGCGGCAGCACCGCCGCCAGCACGATCGCGACGAGGTGCCAGCGGAGAGCCGTCGCGCGTCGCGGGGAGGCCGCGCGTGTCTTGCCCGGCGCCCGTGCCATCGGCCTCGACGGTAGCAAGCTGGCGGTCCCGGAGCCAGCACCTCGCGGCTGTCCGGCGAGGCCACACCCGGGGAGCGCGAGCCCGCGTCGCCCGTGTACGGGGCGTCCTTTCGCGACGCGGGCTCGCGTGGACGCGGCGCGTCTTCGGGGAACGCGGCAGCGGGCCTGGTCCGTCGCGTCGCGAGCAGGCGGTCCGTACCCGCGGATCGGGCACGCCGGGTGCGAGGGGATCGGGACCGGGATGCGAGGCAGCGGGTTCCTCATATCGGCGGCCGGCCTCGGCCTGGCGGCGACGGCGCTCCTGCCGATGTCGCGGAGCGACCGGTGGTGGATCCGCGCCCTCGACTTCCCGCGCCTGCAACTGCTGGCCCTGTACGTCGCCGCGGCCCCGGTCGTGCTGCGGGCCGGAGGGACGTCGCGGGCCGCCCGTCTCGCCGCGGGGGCGCTCGTCGCGGCCGCCGCGTACCAGGCCACCTGGATCTGGCCGTACCTGCCGGGCGCGCCGGTCGAGGTCGGCGCCGCGTCGCGGCGCGACCGGAGCCGCGCCGTTCGCCTCCTCGTGGCGAACGTCCGCCAGGGGAACCGACGCGTCGATCGCCTGCTCGACCTCGTCGCCGCGGTCGAGCCGGACGTCGTCGTGCTGGACGAGGCCGACGACTGGTGGGTCGGACGTCTCCACCGGCTCCGGGCGACCTTCCCGCACGCGACGATCTGCCCGCTCGACAACGCCTACGGGATGGCCCTCTACTCGAAGCTGCCGGTCGACGAGTCGAAGGTGCGGTTCCTCGTCGAACCCGACGTGCCGTCGATCCACGCCCGGGCGCGGCTCCCGTCGGGCGAGGCGGTCCGGGTGATCAGCCTGCACCCCAGGCCGCCGGCGCCGGCATCCGACACCGGCGAGCGCGACGCCGAACTCGTCCTCGTGGGCCGGGAGGCTGCGGCGACGGCGGAGCCGACGATCGTCTGCGGCGACATGAACGACGTCGCCTGGTCGGCGACGTCACGCCTCTTCCAGAAGGTGAGCGGCCTGCTCGACCCGAGGCGGGGCCGCGGCCTCTACGCCACGTTCCACGCCCGGACCCCCGGGTGGCTCCGCTACCCGCTCGACCACCTCTTCCACTCCGGGCACTTCCGGCTCGTCGAGATGCGCACCCTCGGCGACATCGGCTCCGATCACCTGCCGCTCCTGGTCGAGCTGGCCTACGAGCCGGGCGCGGCCGCGGAGCAACCGGGCCCACGGGCAGCCGCGGAGGACCTCGAGCGGGCGCGCGAGGAGGTCGAGCCGGTGCGAGGGGCGCGGCGGGCGTGAGACCGCCTGCTCTGCTGCCTGTGCGAAGTTTCTCATAACAATCAAACAGCCGGTGCAGTATGGTGGAGGCCAGTGGTCCGACCGGCTCGGCCGGTTGCGTGACCACTCGGGTCACCGGTCCACCGGGTCCCCGCGCGGCTCGCAGCATACGCCTCCACGCCCGCTCTCCCGTCGATCCCGCGTGATCCGCCCTCGTGCCGACCGGGTCGGGGAGAGTCGCCATGGCCGACGACGCGGCGCCCCCTCGCAGACGCGGCAAGGTCACGGAGACGATCGTCCGCACCCTCCAGGAGCGGATCGCGCGCGGCGAGCTCAAGCCGGGCGAGCAGTTGCCGCCGGAGCGCCAGCTCGCCGAGGCGTTCCAGGCGAGCCGGGGCTCGATCCGCGAGGCGCTGCGCGCGCTCGAGCTGTCGGGGCTCATCCGGTCGCGCCAGGGGGGCGGCAACTACGTGGCGCAGAGCCTCCCCTCCGCGCTCACGGTCCCCCTCGGCAATTACCTCGCGCGCCAGCGGCAGGCGCTCCTCGACCTCTACGAAGCGCGGCAGATGCTCGAGCCGCGCCTCGCCTTCCTCGCGGCGGAGCGCGCCACGCGCGCCGACGTGGAGCGGATCCGCGAGGCGCTCGCGCGGCAGGAGCGGGACCTCGAGGCCGAGGACCTCGACGTCGCCTACGACGCCGACCGGGGCTTCCACCTCGCCATCGCCGAGGCGACGCACAACCAGACCTTCATCCGCCTGCACAACTACCTCTCGGACCTCGTCTCCGAGAGCCGGCGCGAGCTGGTGGACAGCCACGCCCGGCGCGAGCAGGCGATCGTCGACCACCGGCAGATCTTCGAGGCCATCGCGGCCGGCGACGGGCCGGCCGCCTCGGCCGCGATGCTGCAGCACCTCAAGACGCTCGAGGGGCTCCTCGTCGACGCGCTCGAGGCGTACCGCGGGGCGCTCGTGCGCCTGCAAGGAGGGTCGGCCGACGGCCTCGCTCCGTCGGCCGATGATCCGACCGCTGCCGACAACGGTCGGACCAGTCAGAGGACGTAGAGGAGGGGACGAGCCGTAAGGCTGTCGGGCGCGAAGAAGCCGGTCTCGGCGAACCAGCGGAGCGGCTCCTCGGGTTCCGGGTCGGCCATGACCGCCAGCGCCCGGCCGCCCGCGAGGAAGCCGCCGAACAGGAGGCGGCCCGCTCCGCGGGCCTCCACGAGCGCGAGGGGCGCCATGTCCGGGTCGGTGACGAGGCCCTCGACGATCGTGACCCGACGCGAGCCGTCGGTCACGAGGGGGGGCAGGCGCCAGGGCTCGAGGAACTCGGTGAAGGGGGTCACCGTGTAGCCGATCCAGGCGCCGCCCGTCACGTAGGGATCCTCGTCGACGAGGCGCCGCACGGCCGCCTCGTCGGGGGCCCGGTAGACGACGTCGGCCGACCGGCCGTCGGGGGC
This sequence comes from Thermodesulfobacteriota bacterium, assembly GCA_036562265.1. GTDB lineage: Bacteria > DASVDK01 > DASVDK01 > DASVDK01 > DASVDK01 > DASVDK01. Next base: position 3,383 of record DATCKS010000015.1, read on the forward strand.
GGGGCCGCCGCCCACCACGAGGCCGCGGGACCTCAGGTCCACGAGGCGGCCGAGGTGAGCCTCCCGGTAGGGGGCGCGCCGGGTGAGGTAGTCGTCGGCGGTCGTGACGGCGACGTGGGCGATGATCACGAACGAATCATACACCGGAGGGAGCAATGGCGGCGTTCACATGTGAGGTCGTGTACCGCGGCATCTTCCAGAAGAACCTCGCCGCCCGGATCTGCCGCGGCATCGTGCTCGCCGCGCGCAAGGCGGGCCGCTGGGGGATCGCGTTCGGGCGCTACGGCGACAGCCCGCAACGCAACGGGATCCCGGCGAAGGACTTCGCCATCGTGGCGGACACCCGGGAGGAGCTCGAGCAGAACATGGCGCGCTACGAGCCCAAGGAGGTGGACGTCACGATCTGCCTCGACGACACGCTGGCGAAGGGGGTCGAGTCCTGGGGGTGGTACGGCCTGCAGCCGATCAACCGGCTCACGGTCAAGGACGGCACGGTCCTGATCACGTCGCTCCAGAGCGCCGAGGAGCTGCTCAAGGACATCCACCGGAAGGACGAGCCCTACAGCCTCGGCCTGCTCCCCGGCAAGGCGTCCTTCTCCGGTCTCTGGGTGCACCGCGAGGACCACACCGAGGCGCGCGTCCTCGGCGCCCTCGCCCGGATCAAGCCGGAGTTCCTCTCGCTCGAGGCGGTGTCGCAGGCGATCCGCGAGGCGGAGTGGGGCAACGACCTCAAGGTCGCCTCGGCGGAGAAGGCCTACGACCGGATCGAGCTGCGCCCGGTGAGCCCCACGGAGGGGAACCCCGAGAAGCCGTACTCGTTCGACATGCCGGCGTGGCACCAGATGCGCGACGGGGTCACGATCCCGGCGATCCCGGTCGGCCACGCCACGGCCGAGGGTAACGGCTTCATCCCCGAGCGGAACCCGTACTTCAAGAAGTTCACGACCCGCACGATGCGGCCGGTCGTCGACTTCGACAAGTGCGTGAAGTGCACGCTCTGCTGGATCGCCTGCCCCGACACGGTCTTCAACGTCACGGCCGAGCAGCTCTACGACCCGGCGATGGAAGCCTGCTGCGGCTGCGGGGTCTGCGAGGCGGTCTGCCCGGCCAAGGACTGCATCACCATGGTCAACGAGGCGGCCTTCGAGGACAACGCGAGCCAGTACGAGATGTGGAAGGCCGACAAGAACGCCTACCGCGCCTGGCTCGAGTCGAAGATCGGCGACAAGAAGTACGTGGCCCGGTCGCACGGCTTCCGCTTCCGCGGCCAGTACGACGAGGAGATCCAGGAGCAGCTCGACATCGGCGGCGTGGAGATCACCGAGGGAATCCCGGGCAAGAACGCCGACCGCAAGGTCGCGGCCGCGTAGGGAAGGGAGGAGAGTCATGGCAGTCGCGATGCAGCCGCCCGTCGCCCGCGACGGCGACGTCGAGCGGCTCCTCTCGGGCAGCGAGGCCTGCGCCGAGGCGCTGGCGCTGGCGGACATCGATGTGGTCACGGCGTACCCGATCCGGCCGTACGACACGGTCATGCAGGCGATCGCCAAGAAGATCGCCAACGGGAAGCTCGTGGCCGAGTACATCGTGGCCGAGGGCGAGCACAGCCAGTTCGAGATCGTGAAGCACGCGTCGACGGTCGGCGCGCGCGTCTTCTGCGGGTCCTCGGGCGTCGGCTGGATGTACGCGATGGAGTGCCTCACGGTGACGCCGCCCCTGCGCGTCCCCATGGTGGCCATGGTCGGCAACCGCGCCCTCGACGACCCCGGCGCCTTCGGCGTCGAGCACAACGACGCGCTCGCCGTGCGCGACCTCGGCTGGATGCTCATCTGGGTCGACACGGCGCAGGAGATGCTCGACACGACGCTCCTCGCCTACCGGATCGCCGAGGACCGGCGCGTCCTCTTGCCGATCGCCATCTCGGCCGACGGCGCCTTCCTCACGCACTCGCAGGCGCTGGTCAGCGTCCCGAGCGAGGAGAAGGTGAAGCGGTTCCTGCCGCCCTACAACCGGCACGAGCTCACGCTCCACCCGGACAACCCGATCACCGTCGCGCCGCAGGCCAACGAGGACTGGGTCATCGAGATCCGGCGCCAGAACGACGCGGCGATGGAGCGGGCCTACACGGTCATCGAGGAGGCGTACGCCGACTTCCGGAAGATCTTCGGCCGCGGCCCCGAGAACCCCTGGTTCGAGGAGTACATGACCGACGACGCCGAGGTGATCCTCATGGGGATGGGGACGATCTCGCTCCCCTTCAAGGTCGGCATCCGTGAGATGCGCAAGCAGGGCAAGAAGGTGGGGCTCATCCGGCCGCGGTGGTTCCGGCCCTTCGCGACCGACAGGCTCGTGGCGGCGCTCTCGAGGGCGAAGGTCGTCGGCATCATCGACCGCGACTACTCCTTCGGCTCCCCCTTCGGCTCCGGCGTCCTCGCCAACGAGGTCCGGGCCGCCCTCTACAACGCGGAGCACCGCCCGCCGCTCCTCTCCTTCATCTGCGGGCTCGGCGGGCGCGAGGTGACGCTCGAGGACGTCTACAAGGCGACCGACATGTGCTACGCGGCCGCGGCGAGCGGGAAGTCGCCGTCGAAGACCACGTGGCTCGGCGTGCGCGAGTAGGAGATCGTCATGACGACGGCAACCTTTACGAACGCGACGCAGAAGCTGGAGCCCATCAAGGGCGTCCACAAGCTGCCGCTCGCGGAGTACTTCACGTCGGGGCACCGCACCTGCCAGGGGTGCGAGTCGGCCCTCGTCATGAAGCTGATGGCCAAGGCGGCCGGTCCGCGCACCATCGTGCTCGGGTCGACCGGCTGCATGTACGTGGCGAACACGACGTACTACACGACCCCGTGGGTGGTGCCCTGGATGCACACGCAGCTCGGCTCCTCGGGATCGGCGGCGCTCGGGACCGCGGCCGGTCTCAAGGCCCTCATGAAGAAGGGGAAGATCAAGAGCGAGCCGATCAACGTGATCGCCTTCTGCGGCGACGGCGGCGGGGCCGACATGGGCCTTGCGGCCATCTCGGCGACCCTCACCCACAAGGAGTACAACTGCCTCATCCTCCTCTACGACAACGAGTCGTACGCCAACACCGACATCCAGCTCTCCGGCTCGACGCCGTACGGGGCGAACACGACCTTCAGCCCGCCGGGGAGCGTCAAGCGGATCATCCACACGCGGTGGAAGAAGAACACCGCGGGGATGCTCGCGGCGGGACACCCGGAGTGCCGGTACGTGGCGACCGTCTGCGCGTCGTACCCGGTCGAGTTCACGAACAAGGTGCGGCGCGCCCTCTCGATCGGCGGGCCGACCTTCATCCACTCGCTCGATCCCTGCCCGAAGGGGTGGGACTACGACCCGATGCTCTCGCACGACCTCGGTGAGCTGGCGGTCGAGACGGGGATCTTCCCGCTCTACGAGGTGGAGGACGGGGTCGTCAGGTACTACGGCAAGAGCAAGGGGCACGCGGAGGGGAAGCCGCGCAAGCCGGTGCGCGAGTACCTCCTCAAGCAGGGCCGCTTCGCCCACTTCACCGACGAGGACATCGACTACTTCCAGCGGAAGGTGGACGAGATGTGGGAGAAGTGGGAGGTGCCGGGCGTCGCCTGCTTCTGGAAGGAGAAGCGGCCGGTCGTGCCCGAGCCGAACTGATCGAGCCTAAGGAGGTCCCGGCCGGGCGCGAGGCGGGAGGCCTCGCGCCCGGCAGAGGACCCGGCGGTTCAGACCGCCGTCGCCTCCGCGGCGCCCATCTCGAGCGCCACGGCGGCCGCCTGCACGACGGCCGCGATCCGCACCGCCTCGTGGACGTGGTCTTCCGTGAGGCCGCCCTCGAGCACCGCCTTCTCGTGCGCCCGCACGCAGGCCTCGCAGCCGTTGATGGCGCTCACGGCAAGCGAGAACAGCTCGAAATCGACCTTGCTCGTCGCGGGGCTGGCGAGCCGGTTCATCCTGAGCCGGGCCGGCTTCTCCGAGTAGCTCGGCTTGCCGACGACGTGCCGGAACC
>DATCKS010000026.1:0-7547 GCA_036562265.1 Thermodesulfobacteriota bacterium
GAAAATGGAAAGGCCTGACCCCCTGGGTTGCTTGCCTTGACGCCCGGCTGGCGGCCGTGCTAACGGTGTTCGTGATGCTGCATACAGGTGCATGCAGGTGAATGCGGCCGTGGCCTCCGGACGGTCGTCCACTCGGGACCGCGTCTACGCCCTCATCCGGCAGCGGATCCTGAACGGCGACCTCGCCCCCGGGACGCGGCTCGTCGCGGGGCAGATCGCCGCGTCGGTCAAGGCGAGCCGGACGCCGGTTCGGGAGGCGATCCTGCGCCTCGTGACCGAGGGGCTCGCCGAGGAGACGCCGGCGGGCCACGTGGTCCGGGAGCTGACGGAGGAGCAGATCGCAGAGCTCTACGAGGTGCGGGTCCCGCTCGAGGCGACCGCGGCGCGGCTCGCCGCGATGCAGCTCACGCCGCTCCACCTCGCGCAGATCGAGGCGCTGCACGAGCGGTTCACCGCGGGGGTCCGCAAGCCGCGTCCCGACGCGAAGGCGCTCGCCGTGCTGAACCTCGAGCTGCACCGGGCGATCTGCCAGGCGGCGCGCAACCCCCTCCTCCTCGACTTCATGTCGCGCATCTACGACACGCTCGGGCGCTTCAGGCGGACGACGTTCGAGCATCCGGGCCGCCTCGCCGAGGTCGCCGCGGAGCACGAGGCGCTCGTCGCCGCGCTCCGCGACCGCGACCCCGCCAGGGCCGAGGCGGTCGCCCGGGCGCACATGGAGCACGCGATGGCGGTCCGCCTGGCGATGTCCCGGGAGCGCTACGGCGCCTCGATCGACGGCGCGCCGGCGCCCTCCGGGCGCCGGACGCGGATCGGGAGGTAGTTTCGCGATGCGCCGCTACCGGATCGGCGTCCTCGAGGGGGACGGCATCGGACCGGAAGTGGTCCCGCCCGCGGTGGACGCCGTCGAGGCGGCGCGCGCCGTGGTCGGCGGCCCGGCGATCGACTGGGTGCCGCTCCCGATGGGCCTCACGGCGTACGAGCGGGAGGGCTCGACGCTGCCGGCCGCGACGGTGGCGGCGCTCGAGACCTGCGACGGCTTCCTCCTCGGCCCGGTGAGCCACCACACCTACGCCGTCGGGCGCCCGGAGATGGCCAACCCGAGCGGGACGCTCCGCAAGCGGTTCGACCTCTACGCCAACGTGCGGCCGGCGAGGTCCTTCGCCGGGGTGAAAACGCGGTACACCGGCGTCGACCTCGTCGTCGTCCGCGAGAACACCGAAGGGTTCTACGCGGACCGGAACGTGCTCGACGGCAACGGCGAGTTCCGGCCCGACGCCGACACGGTGATCTCGGTGCGGGTCGTCACCCGCAAGGCGTCGCGCCGGATCGCGGAGTACGCCTTCGCGCTCGCGGCCGAGCGGGCGCGCGCCCGCGGCCGGCAGGGGCGCGTCACCGCCGTGCACAAGCAGAACGTGCTCAAGCTGGGCGACGGGCTCTTCCTCGACTGCTGCCGCGAGGTCGCGTCGCGCTACCCCGAGGTGGCCTTCGACACGGCCCACGTCGACGCGTTCGCCATGTTCCTGGTCCAGCGGCCGGAGGCGTACGACGTCATCGTCACGACGAACCTCTTCGGCGACGTCCTGTCCGACGAGGCCGCGGGGCTCGTGGGCGGCCTCGGCCTCGCGCCGTCGCTGAACGTCGGCGCCGACATCGCGATGGCGCAGGCGGTGCACGGCTCGGCGCCCGACATCGCCGGTCGTGGGATCGCCAACCCGGTGGCCGAGATCCTGTCGATGCAGATGCTGCTCGCCTGGCTCGGCCAGCGCCACGACGACGACGCGGCCCGGGCCGCCGCCGCGCGGATCGCCGGTGCCGTCGACCGGGTGATCGCCGAGGGACGGGTGCGCACGCCGGACCTCGGCGGCCGCGACCGGACGGCCGACGTGGCCCGGGCGGTCGTCGAGGCGGTCCGGGCGTGCTAGATACCGTGCGCCGAGCGGCAGCGGTGTGGCGCACCGCCGCCCGGGGCGATCATCGCGGATCGATACTACTCAAGGAGGTGGTCGACATGTCCCTCACCCGATGGAGAGGATCCCACCGAGTCGTCATCGCCGTCCTGACGCTGAGCCTGCTGCTCGTCGCGCCCGTGGCACAGGCCGCCGAGTACTACGCGGGCAAGACGATCGAGATCGTGGTCCCGTTCGGCGCCGGCGGCGGCACCGACGTCTGGGCCCGCTTCATCGCCCCCTACCTCGAGCGGCACGTCCCGGGCAACCCCCGCGTCATCGTCAGGAACATGCCGGGCGGCGAGAGCATCACCGGCGCGAACCACTTCGCCGCGAACGCCCGCCCCGACGGCCTCACGCTCCTGGCCACGTCGGGCACGACCGCGTTCCACTACCTGCTCGGGCGGCCCCAGGTCCGCTACGACTTCGAGAAGCTCGCGCCGGTCATCGTCACCGCCACCGGCGGCGTCGTCTACGCCTCGCCCCGTACCGGCGTGAAGCAGCCGGCCGACCTCCTCAAGCCGCAGGCGCCGCTCGTCTACGGCGGCATCAGCGCGACCGGTCTCGACCTGGTTACGCTGCTCACCTTCGAGCTGCTCAAGCTCGACGTGAAGTCGGTGCTCGGCTTCGAGGGGCGCGGCCCGGCGCGGCTCGCCTTCGAGCGGGGCGAGACGACGCTCGACTACCAGACGACGACCGCCTACCAGACGCAGGTCGTGCCGCTGATCTCGCAGGGCAAGGTGACGCCGCTCATGACGTTCGGCATCCTCACCGGGCCTGGCAAGGTCGAGCGCGACCCGACCGTGCCCGACCTGCCGACCGTGCCGGAGGTCTACCAGCAGATCCACAAGGAGGCCCCGAGCGGGGTGGCCTGGCGCGCGTACCTCGCCTTCATGGCCGCCGGGTTCGCCTATCAGAAGGCGCTCTGGGCGCCCGACGGCACGCCGAAGGAGGTGATGGCGGCCCTGCACGAAGGGGCGCGGCGGCTCATCGAGAGCGCCGACTTCAAGGAGAAGAGCCAGGACCTCATGGAGGGGTACCCGACCTACTCCGGTGACGCCGTCGAGGCGGCGGTGCGCGAGGCGCTGTCGCTGCCGCCCGAGGTTCGGGCGTTCGCGCGCGACCTCGTCTCGACGAAGTACGGCGTGAAGTTCTAGCGCCGGGGGCCGCCGTCCGTGCCGGGAGCCGCGCTCGACGCCCTCGCCGCCTTCGCCGACCCCGCTCTGCTCGGGATGCTCCTCGCCGGCGTGCTGACCGGCACGGTGGTGGGGGTCATCCCGGGGCTGGGGGGCACGGCGGCGGTCTCCCTTCTCCTGCCGTTCGTCTTCGGACTCGAGGCGACCCACGCCATGGCGCTCATGGTGGGCGCCGTGGCGGTGGTCCACACCGCGGACGTCATCTCGGCGGTCCTCCTCGCGGCCCCGGGATCGGCGTCCGCGGCGGTCGTCATGATGGACGGGCACGCCCTGGCCCGGCAGGGGCAGGCCGGCCGGGCGCTCGCCGTCTCGTTCCTCGCCTCGATGCTCGGCGGCCTCATCGGGGCGTTCGGGTTGACCCTCTCGATCCCGATCGCGAGACCGCTGGTGCTCGCGTTCGGATCGCCCGAGATCTTCGTCCTCTGCCTCCTCGGCGTCAGCTTCGCGGTGTCGCTCTCCGAGGGGAAGATCCTCAAGGGCGCGGCGGCCGGCCTCCTGGGGCTCCTCCTCGGGACGGTCGGCTCGGCGCCGAACGCCGCCGAGTACCGCTTCACCTTCGGCACGACCACCCTCATGGATGGGCTGCCGCTCATCGCGATCGCGCTCGGCGTCTTCGGCCTCGCGGAGATCGCCGACTTCCTCCGGCGCGGCGCGGTGGCTTCCGGCGTCGCGGCGATCGGCGGCGGCTGGCTCCAGGGGATTCGCGACATCGTCCGGTACCGCTGGCACGTCGTACGCGGCGCGCTGATCGGCATCTGGGCCGGCATCCTCCCCGGCATCGGCGCGACGGCGGGGACCTGGATGGCGTACGGGCAGGTCGTGGCGTCGGCTCGCGACAAGAGCCGCTTCGGCCGGGGCGACGTGCGCGGGATCATCGCGCCGGAGAGCGCGAACAACGCCGTCGAGGCGGGCGACCTCATCCCGACGCTCCTCTTCGGCGTCCCCGGCGGCGTGCCGGCCGCCATCATGATGGGCGCCCTGCTGGTCTTCGGCGTCCAGCCGGGGCCCCGCATCATGACGGAGCACCTCGACCTCGTCTACACGATCGTCTGGAGCTTCGCGATCGCCAACGTGGTCGGGGCCGGGCTGGCGTTCCTCCTGAGCCCGCTTCTCGCCCGGCTCACGTACGTCCCCTTCGTCCGGCTCGCGCCCGCGGTCCTCCTCGTGATGCTCGTCGGCGCCTACCAGGACAGCCCGAACATCGGCACGCTCGTGACCATGATCCTCCTCGGCGTCGCCGCCTGGCTCATGAAGCGGGCCGACTACCCGCGGGCGCCGCTCCTCATCGGCTACGTCCTCAGCCTCCCGACGGAGCGGTACTACTGGCTCACCGTCAACCTGCACGGTAGCTCGTGGGTGACGAGGCCCTGGGTCGTCGTCCTGCTCCTGCTCCTCGTGGCCTCGGTGGTGTGGGGCATCTGGAGCAGCCTCAAGGCGAACCGCGCCCCCGACGCGGAGGCGGAGGCGCCGAGCGGTCCGGCCTGGCACGTCGCGGTCAGCGCCGGCGCCCTGGTCGTCTTCTCGGCGGCGCTCGTCGCGAGCTTCGGCTACGACGAGGGGGCGAGGCTCCTGCCCATGCTCGCCACGATCCCGGGCGTCGCCGTGAGCCTCGTGCAGTTCGTGCTCGACGTGCGCCGGCTGCGGCGCGGCCCCGCGGGTCCGGCCACCGACCGGGCCGTGGTGCAATCGGCGCTCACGGCGTTCGGGTGGATGGCCGCCTTCGTGCTGCTCCTCTGGCTCTTCGGCCCGTACGTCGCGGCCGGCGTCTTCGTCCCGCTCTTCCTCGTCACGATGGCAAGGATGCGGTGGATCGGCGTGGCGACCTATACGCTGGTCGTGCTCCTCGCGATGTCGGGGCTGACCTGGCTCTTCGGTCTCACCTGGCCCCATGGCGTGATCTGATCCTCTGACCCTCGGAGAAGAACCCTCGGAGAAAGACGTGAGCCACGTGTTCGATGTCCTTGTCGTCGGCGGGGGCAACGCCGCCCTCTGCGCGGCCATGACCGCACGCCGCGCGGGGGCGAGCGTCCTCCTGCTCGAGGCGGCGCCGGAGGTCTACCGAGGCGGCAACAGCCGCCACACGCGCGACATCCGCTACGTCCACCCCGCCGCCACCCAGTACGTGACCGGCCCGTACTCGGAGGAGGAGTTCTGGGACGACCTCCTCAGGGTCACGGGAGGCGAGACCAACGAGGCGCTGGCGCGGCTGACGATCCGGGAGTCGGCCGACTTCGACCGGTGGATGTGGGCCCACGGCGTCAGGTGGCAGCGCCCGCTCTCCGGCACGCTCCACCTCGCCCGGACGAACCTCTTCTTCCTCGGCGGCGGCAAGGCGATGATGAACGCCTACTACGCGACCGCGCGCGACCTCGGCGTCGAGATCCGCTACGAGGCGGAGGTGCGGCGCCTCGACGTGCGCGACGGCGTCTTCCACTCGGCGACCGTGGTGCACGCGGGGCGGGAGGAGGAGGTCCGCGCGCAGGCGGTGGTCGTCGCGTCGGGCGGCTTCGAGGCCAACCGGGAGTGGCTCAGGGAGTACTGGGGCGACGCCGCGGACAACTTCGTCATTCGCGGGACCCCCTACAACCAGGGGCGCGTCCTCGAGGCGCTCCTCGAGCACGGCGCGACGCCGGTCGGCAATCCGCGCCGGTTCCACGCCGTGGCGGTCGACGCCCGCGCGCCGATGACCGACGGCGGCATCATCACCCGCCTCGACAGCGTCCCCTTCGGCATCGTGGTCAACCGGGAGGCGCGCCGGTTCTACGACGAGGGGGAGGACTTCTGGCCCAAGCGCTACGCGATCTGGGGCGGGCTCATCGCCGAGCAGCCGGGCCAGATCGCCTACTCCATCATCGACTCGAAGTCGTTCGACCTCTTCATGCCGTCGGTGTTCCCGCCGATCGAGCGCGGAAGCCTCGAGGAACTCGCCGTCGAGCTGCACCTCGACCCGGCTGCCCTCAAGGCGACGGTCGACGCCTTCAACCGCGCCGTCCGGCCGGGGCGCTTCGATCCCGGCGCGCTCGACGACTGCCGGACCGAGGGGATCACGCCGGTCAAGAGCCACTGGGCGCGCCCGATCGACCGGCCCCCCTTCTGGGCCTACCCCTTGAGGCCGGGGATCACGTTCACGTACCTCGGGGTGGCCGTCGACGACCACGCGCGCGTGCTCTTCCGCAGCGGCGAGCCCTCCCCCAACGTCTTCGCCGCGGGGGAGGTCATGGCCGGCAACATCCTCGGCCGCGGCTACCTCGCGGGGTTCGGGCTCACCATCGGCACGGTATTCGGCAGGATCGCGGGACGGGAGGCCGCACGTCATGCCCGGGCTTGAGGTGCTGAGAGAGGCCGAGCGGCAGATGGTCATCTGCAACGCCTGCCGCTACTGCGAAGGCTACTGCGCGGTCTTCCCCGCGATGGAGCGGCGGCGCGTCTTCACGCCGGCGGACGTGACGTACCTGGCCAACCTCTGCTTCGACTGCCGGGCCTGTTACTACGCCTGCCAGTACGCGCCGCCGCACGAGTTCGCCATCAACGTGCCGCAGATCTTCTCGCGGCTCAGGGCCGAGACCTACCGTGACTACACCTGGCCGGGGATCTTCGGTCGGTTCTACCGGCAGAGCGCCCGGTCGGGCCTCGTGGTGAGCCTCGCCGCCGTCGCGGTGGTTCTCCTCCTGACGCTCGCCTGGCAGGGGCCGGAGGTGCTCTTCTCGATCCACCGGGGCGAAGGGGCCTTCTACCGGGTCGTCCCGTACCTCGCCATGGTGCTGCCGGCCCTGGCCATCACCCTGTACGGCATCGGGGCGCTCACCATCGGGACCGTCCGGTTCTGGCGCGACACCCGCGGCAGCCTCCGGCAGATGATCTCGCCGGGCGCGTTCTGGAAGGCGGTCGAGGACGCCTTCAGCCTCCGGTACCTCGACGGCGGGGGGCACGGCTGCAACTACCCCGACGAGCGCTTCTCGCAGTCGCGGCGGTGGTACCACCACCTCGTCTTCTACGGCTTCCTCTCCGCCTTCGCGTCGACGACGACGGCGGCGATCTACGAGCACATCTTCCACTGGCAGGCCCCCTACCCGTACTTCAGCCTCCCGGTGGTGCTCGGGACGGTCGGCGGGATCATGATGGTGATCGGCACGACCGGCCTCCTCTGGCTCAAGGCGAAGGCCGACCGGGCGCCGGCCGAGCAGCGGATGCTCGGGATGGACGTGGCGTTCCTCGTCGTCCTCAACCTGACGAACGTCACGGGGCTCGCGCTCCTCGCCTTCCGCGAGACCGCGGCGATGGGGACCCTGCTCGCGATTCACCTCGGCATGGTGGCGGCGTTCTTCGTCACCGCACCGTACGGGAAGTTCGCCCACGTCTGGTACCGGTACGCCGCGCTCGTCCGCAACGCCATCGAGCGCGA
>DATCKS010000032.1:0-5997 GCA_036562265.1 Thermodesulfobacteriota bacterium
GGCCGGCTCGCGCCGCCCGTCCCGCCGCTTCCGGACGCCGACCGCGAGCGGCTCGCGGCGTTCGCGGCGTGGTGGTGGGAGCTGCGCGGCCGCAAGGACCGCACGCCCCCCTCGGACCTCGTCGAGGAGGCGCTCGAGCGAAGCGGGTACCGCTCGGTGTGCCTGACCCGGCGGGACGGCGACCAGCAGGTCGCCAACCTCCGCAAGCTCGTCGAGATGACGCGCGCCTTCGAGGCCCGGGGCGGCCGGACGCTCAGGGACCTCGTCGTCGAGCTCGGCGCGCTGGTCGACGAGGAGCCGCGCGAGACCCCGGCCGAGCTCGTCGGCGAGGGCGAGGACGTCGTCCGCATCATGACCATCCACGCCGCCAAGGGGCTCGAGTTCCCCGTCGTGGTCGTCCCCGGCTGCTCCGCCACCTGGCGGAGCACCCACGAGGCGGTCGTCTTCGACGAGGGGCCGGACGGCGCCGGCCTCGCCGTCCGGCCGCTCGACCTCGACACCCTCGATCGGTGTCCCACGTGGCTCGGCCGCCGCATCCAGGCGGCCGTCGACGCCCGGGAGGCGGCCGAGTGGCGCCGGCTCTTCTACGTCGCCGCCACGCGCGCGAAGACGCGGCTGATCCTCGTCGGCGAGCACCCGGTCAGGAAGGACGGCGGCCTCACGACCGCCGACACCTGGCGGCGGGCGGTCGAGGAGGCCCTCTCGTCCCGGCCGGACCTCGTCCGCCGTCTCACGTGGGACGACCTGGCGGCGCTACCGGAGCCGGGCGATGCCCCGCCGGACGCGCCGGCGGCCGTCCCGGCCGCCGCGGATGCGGCCATCGCCCGCCTGCGATGGCGTCCACCGCTGCCGACTCGCTTCGTCCTCTCGGCCACCGAGCTGTGCGACCTCGCCGCCTGCCCGCAGCGCTACTACCTGACGCGGCGCCTCGGGCTGCGGGAACCGCCCGATCCCTGGTTCGACGGCGGCGACGAGCCGGGAGAGCCCGAGACCGCCCCCTCGCCCGTCGACCGCGGGCGGCTCGTCCACGCCGTGCTCGAGCACGCCCCGCTCGGTCTCGAGTGGGGCGCCCTCACGCGAGCGGTCCGGGAGCTGGTCCGCACGCACGCCGCCGGCGTGCCGGGCGGCCTCGGCGAGGCCGAGCAGGCGTCGCTCGCCGAGAGCATCGTCGCTTTCCTCGATAGCCGCTCCGGGCGATCCCTTGCGGCCGCGTGGCGACGGGCGCCCGACACCGTGTTCCGCGAGCACCCGATCGCACTCCGGCTCTCCGACGGCGCCACCTCCCTCTCCGTGCGCGGCCAGGTCGACGTGCTGTGGCGCGACGAGGACGGAACCTGGACGGTGCTCGACTACAAGACGACACGGGGCGGTGCGGATGCCGCCCCGCGCTACGAGCTTCAGCTCCTCGCGTACGCCGACGCGGCGGCGCGAGTTGCAGGCGGCGGCCCGGTCCGCGCCGGCTTCGCCTTCCTCCTCGACCGGCCCGACGAGCCGTACTGGCTCGACGCCGGCGCCGCGGCGCTCGCGCGCATGCGATCGCGCGCGCTGGCGATCGTCAGGGAGGCGGCCGAGCGGGAGGGGGACGACGGCGAGGCCTGGCCGCGCATCGACCGGGCGCGCTGCGAGGCGCTGCGCTGCGGGTTCGTCGGGAGGTGTCACGGGAGGCCGCCGGCGAACGCCGGCACGAGGTCCGCGGGTTAGGGGGCCTCTTCGGGCCGGCGGTCACGCGCCCCGCAGCCTCGGATCCAGGTGGTCCCGGAGGCCGTCGCTCACGAAGTTGAAGGCGAGGACCGAGAGCATGATGAAGAGGCCCGGGAAGAGCGAGATCCAGGGCGAGATGAGGAGGAACTCCTTCCCCTCGTTGAGGATCGTGCCCCACGACGGGGTGGGCGGCTGCACGCCGACGCCGAGGTAGGAGAGCGCCGACTCGATCAGGATCGCGTACGAGAGCCCCACGACGACCTGTACGAGCATCGGCGCGAGGACGTTCGGCAGGAGGTACCGGGCGATGATCCGCCCCGGGCCGGCGCCGGCGGCGGCCGCGGCCTCCACGTAGGCGAGGTTCTTCTCGGCGAGCACGGCGGCGCGCATCACCCTGAAGAAGAACGGCGTGTAGACGACCGCGATGGCCACGGTCGTCGTCGTCGCGCCGGCGCCGAGGACCGCCGAGATCCCGAGGGCGAGGAGGAGCGAGGGGAAGGCGAAGAGGAGGTCCATGAGCCGCCCGAGGAGCTGATCGAGCCCGCGCCCGAAGTAGCCGGCGACGAGCCCCGCGGCCCCGCCGATCAGCGTGGCGACGCCGATCGAGAGGCCGGCGATGCCGAGCGACACGCGGATCCCGAAGAGGACCCGGCTGAAGAGGTCGCGGCCGAACCGATCGGTGCCGAAGAGGTGGTCGGCCGAGGGGGGTTCGAACATGCGCGCCGCGTCGACGGCGATCGGCGAGTAGGGGGCGACGAGCGGCGCCAGCACGCCGGCCGCCACGAAGGCGCCGGCGATGACGGCGCCGGCCACGAAGAGCCGGTTGCTCCGGAGGTCGTCCGCCCGCGCGGTCACCGGTACCGGATGCGCGGGTCGATGGCCCCGTAGAGGAGGTCGACCACGAGGTTGAGGAGCATGAACAGGGCGGCGCCGACGAGGATCGTCCCCTGCACGACCGGGTAGTCGCGCTGGAAGATCGCGTCGAGCAAGAGGCGCCCGACGCCGGGGAGGTTGAAGACGTCCTCGACGACGACGATCCCCCCGAGGATGTAGCCCATCTGCACGCCGGCCACGGTGACGACCGGGATGAGGGCGTTGCGCAGCCCGTGGCGGCCGGCGACCCGCGGCTCGTCGGCTCCCTTCGCCCGCGCGGTCCGGATGTAGTCCTGGCGCAGGACCTCGAGCATCGAGGAGCGGGTCATCCGGGTGATGACCGCGGCGGTGGCGGTGCCGAGCGTGAGGATCGGGAGCGCCATGATGGCGAGGTTCCCCCGGAGGTCCTCGGTGATCGGGACCCAGTCGAGCGGCGGCATCCACGAGAGGTAGAGGGAGAAGAGGAGGATGAGGAGCGTCCCCTGCCAGAAGGCGGGGATCGAGAGGCCGAGCGTGGCCGTGAAGCGGATCGAGCCGTCGTACGCGGTGCCGCGGCCGATGGCGGCGACGGTGCCGAGGGGGACGCCGAGGAGGAGCGACCAGGCCACGGCGCCGATCGCCAGCTCGGCCGAGACCGGCAGGCGCGCGAGGATCAGCTCGAGCACCGGCCGGTCGCTCCGCCACGACTCCCCCAGGTCCCCGCGCACCACGCCGCCGAGCCAGTCCACGAACTGGACGTGCCACGGCCGGTCGAGCCCGAAGAACTGCCGCAGGCTCAGGACCGTCTCCTCGCTGACCAGCGCGCTCTGGCCGAGGAGCTGCTCGACCACGGTGCCCGGGATCAGCCGCATCATCACGAAGACGACGACGCTGACCCCGAGCAGGGTCGCCGCCATGGCGATCAGCCGGCGAAGCGCGTACTGCCACATCCCGGACGGCTCACGCCGACAGCCAGGCGAAGCGCAGCCCGTAGAGGAAGCCGGTCGGGTAGGGCCGGAACCCCTTGAGCTTCCGGCTCACGCTGTAGAGGAGGTTCGGCGCGTAGAGCGGGATGCTGATCGGGTCCTCCGCCATGAGCGCCTGCACGCGATCGTACAGCGTCTTGCGCCTTCCGCGATCGAGCGTCGAGCGCCCCTCGTCGAGGAGCCGGTCGGCCTCGGCGCTCCCCCACCGCCGGAAGTCCATCCCCTTCGGTGGGGTGCGGTAGTGCCGGTAGAAGGCCTGGTCCGGGTCGACGAAGCCGCCCCACTCGTTCATCGTCGGCGGGCTCTGCCGCGCGATCCAGTCCTTGATCCAGACGCCGATGTCGACCGTCTCGACGGTCACGTCGAAGCCGACCTCCTTCAGGTTGTCGGCGATCACCTGGACCGAGGCCGCGAGCGCCGGGTAGCCGACGAGGCTGCGGATGGTGAGCGGGATCGGCGGGGTGAGGCCGGCGCCCTTCAAGAGCTCGCGCGCCTTCGCGACGTCGCGCGTCTGGTTGGCCAGCTTCTCGACGGGCATCGCCCAGTACCCCATCGCCGACGGCAGGAGGCCGAGCCGCGTGCCGAGGCCGTGCCCGGCGATCTGGAGGATCGCCTCCCGGTCGATCGCGAGCGCGATCGCCCGCCGCACGTCCGGCCGGTCGGTCGGCGGCCGGTCGCCGGCGAGGTCGAGGACGACCCAGCGGATCGCGGGTGCGGAGACGTGCTCGTAGGTCCGGACCGCGCTCGCCAGGCGGAAGTTGATGCCGCTGTCGAATTGGACCATGTCGATCTGCCCCGCCCGCAGCGCCGCCACGAGCGACGACTCGTCCGGCACCGTCTGGAAGGTGATCCCGTCGAGATAGGGCTTGCCGCGGTCCCAGTACTCGGCGTGCCGACGCAGGACGAGGCGGCGGTTCGGCTCGAACGCCTCCACCGCGAACGGCCCGGTCCCGATCGCCGCGTGCTGCAGTTCCCGGCCGGTCTTGACGGCGTCGGCCGGGACGACGGCGTTGTACTTGCCGCCGAGGTTGATGAGGAAGGTGGCCGTCGGCTCGTGGAGGGTGAACTTCACGGTCTCCCGGTTCACGACCTCGATCGACCTGATCATCACGAGGTCGCCCCGGCCGCCCGATCCGGTCTTCGGGTCGAGGACGCGCTCGTAGCTGAACTTCACGTCCTCGGCCGTCATCTCCTTGCCGTTGTGGAACCTGACGCCGCGGCGGAGGTGGAAGACGTACTCGGTCGGCGACCGCTCTTCCCACCGCTCGGCGAGCTGCGGCCTCGGCGTCAGGTCGAAGTCGACCCAGACGAGGCTCTCGTAGAAGAGCGGCTTGCGGCGCTGGTAGATGTCGGCCCCCTCGAGGTGCGGCTCGATGCTCGCGGGCAGCGCCGTGCTCCCGAAGGTGATCCGACCGCCCGACCGGGGGGTGCCGTCGGCGGCACCCGCGAGTCCCGGCCGCATCGTCCCGGGGGCGGCGAGCCCGAGCCCGGCGGCTCCAAGGAGCGCCCGTCGCGTGATACGCATCCCTCTTCCCTCCTCCTCTCGTCCCGCGGGGTCAGGCCTCGACGCCTTCCTCACCGGAACATGGAAAGGTCTGTCTAGTGGAGCGCGACGACGAATTCGATCTCGACCGGCGTGTTGCGGGGCAGGGCCGGGGCGCCGACCGCCGAGCGGGCGTGCCGGCCGGCCTCCCCGAAGATCTGGATGAGGAGTTCCGAGGCGGCGTCGATCACCTTCGGCTGCTCGTGGAAGGTCGGCGCCGACGCGACGAAGCCGGTCACCTTGACGATCCGCGCGATCCGGTCGAGGGAGCCCAGGGCCTGTTTGAGGACGGCCAGCCCGTTGAGGACGCAGAGACGGGCCGCCTCGCGCCCCTCCTCGACCGACACCGTCTCGCCGAGCTTGCCCGTGACCGCGAGGCCCGCGCCGCTTCGCGGGAGCTGGCCGCTCACGTACGCGACGTCCTTCCAGACCACGACCGGGACGTAGTTGAAGGCCGGCGTGGCCGGCTCGGGAAGGGCGAGCCCCAGCTCCTCGATCCGTCCTTCCACCACCCCCTGTGCGACTCTCCCCATCGTTCCTCCTCGTCCTACGGCGTGCCGGCCTCGCCCCGCGCCCTGAGCCACCCGAGGTAGTCGGCGGCGGCCCGGCGCGCGTCGTACTCCGGGCGGAAACCGAGGTCACGCTCGATCCGCGCCGTCGACATGGCGGGCAGGGCGGGCGCGGACGCCGACGGCTCGCGGCCGGCGGCCGCGCCGCCAGACTCCACCTCGACCCGGACCTCGGGATCGACCGCCGTAAGGGCGCGGGCCAGGTCGGCCAGGCTGCTGCGGTGGCCCACCACGTGGTAGCGGTCGTGCGGGAGCGTCCGGGCCGAGACGCACGCCTCGATCGCGCGGCCGGCGTCCGGCGCGTAGAGCAGGTCGGCCGGCTCGGGCGGCGCCGCGATCCGCGCCG
>DATCKS010000036.1:0-4889 GCA_036562265.1 Thermodesulfobacteriota bacterium
ACGACGCAGGCTACCCGGCCGGGAGCGGCCGCCTTGTGCGCCTCGTGGGTCGCCGGCGCCTCCGCCTGCGTCGAGGCCGCCGGCTCGTGGCTCCCCGAGTGCGCCATCCGGCCAAACCCCCTTTCGGGGCGAAGGTTACCCGCCGCCCAAAGACGCGTCAAGGCGCGCTCGACGGAAGCCGTCGTCCCGGTGCACCCGCCGGCGCCGCAAGCGGCGTCTTCAAGGAAAGCCCGCCAGGGAGGGCGCCGGGGCGAGCGGCCGACGACGCCGGCGAGGCTGTCGGGAGGGGCGGCGTCCCCTGCCCAACCCCCGCATTTCTAAGGAGACTCTAACTTGATTCGGTCTGGGGCTTGGGGTAGGCTCTGTCTCGGCGAGAAAAGGGCCCGGAAGATGGTGATCTTCAAGCATTATTGGCTCGTGAACGTGGCGTTGACGGCCGCCCTCGGGGTCGTGTCCGCGAGGACTGTCGCCGGGACGATCGAGCGCGGCCTCGCCGTGCCGCCCGCCACCACGGCCGCCTCGCGGAGCGGGCCCTCCGCGCCGATCACCCCCCCGCCGGTGCGCTCCGGCGTGATCGTCGAGCGCAACCTCTTCAACTCCAAGAGCCCCGGCGGCGTCGTCGAGGCCTCGGCCGCCGCGGCCGGCCGCGACCGGTCGGCGCCCGCGGCGCCGACGCTGCCGCCGCTCAACGCGCGGCTGATCGGCACGGTGCTCGCCGACGACGGCGGCTTCGCCATCATCGAGGACACCACCAACCGCCGCCAGGAACTCTACCGCCTCAACGAGGTCGTGCTGCGCGACGCGAGGCTCGTCGCCATCGAGCGCGACCGGGTGAGGCTCCGCCGCGGCGGCAAGACGGAGGTGCTCGAGTTGGCGTTCGTCGAGCGCGCCCCCGGTCCCGTTCTCCCCCCGGTCGCCTCCGCGCCGGCGCCGGCCGCCGGCTCGGGCATCGCCCAGACGGGCACGAACCGGTACGTGATCGATCAGCGCGAGATCGACAGCGCGCTCGAGAACATGAACCAGCTCCTCACCCAGGCACGCATGGTCCCGTTCTTCAGCGCGGGCAAGGCCGAGGGGTTCCGGATCTTCGCCATCCGCCCGAACTCCCTTTTCGAGAAGATCGGTCTGCGCGACGGAGACGTGCTGCAGCGGATCAACGGGAACGACCTGACCGACCCGGCACGCGCGTTCGAGCTGTTCGAGCAGCTCCGGGACGAGAAGGAGATCTCCGTCGATCTCGTGCGCAACGGGGCGAGGCAGACGCTCTCCTACGAGATCCGCTGACCCCGACCCGCCGCCGATGACTCGACTGATCCTTGCCATCCCGCTCACGGTCAGTCTGCTCTTCCCCCCGTGGGTGGTGCAGTTCGCGTTCGCCCAGCAGCCGCCGGTCGAGGGCGAGGAGCAGCCGGAGCTCGAGGAGGCCGAGCCGGCCGAGGAGCCGCAGGAGCTGGAGGAAGCGCCGGAGGAGCCCGAGGAGCCGCAGCCGGCCGAGGAGCCGCAGCAACCGGAGCCGCCTCGCCAGGCTCCGCCGGGCCCGATGCCGCGCGCGAGGCCGCCGGCCCGGGGTGGCGCGCCCACCCCGCCCGCGCCGTCGGCCCCCGACTCGAGACGCATGCCGCCGATTCCGCCGCCCGGTCCGGGGCGTCAGATCACGATGGACTTCAACGACGCGGACCTCCAGGTCCTCGTGAAGTTCATGAGCGAGCTGACCGGGCGGAACTTCATCCTCGACGAGCGGGTGCGGGGGAAGGTGACGATCATCAGCCCCTCCCGCATCACCGTGGAGGAGGCGTACCGGGTCTTCGAGGCGGTGCTCGACGTGAAGGGCTTCACCACCGTGCCGGTCGGTGCGGCCTACAAGATCATCCCGGCGCGCGACGCCAAGCAGACCGGCATCCCGGTCACCGGGCCCGACCGGCCGGTGCCCGAGCGGGCGGCCGGTTACGTCACGAGGCTCATCCCGCTCAAGAACATCGCGGCGCAGGACCTCGTGCCGGTCCTGACGCCGCTCGTCAGCAAGGACGGCAGCCTGCTGGCGTCGCAGACGACCAATACGCTCATCGTCACCGACTCGATGGACAACCTCGAGCGCCTGGTCGCCATCGTGGCGCAGCTCGACGTCGCGGGCTTCCAGGACCGCTACGAGGTCATCCCGCTGCAGTACGCCACGGCGCGCGACCTGGCGGCGACCCTCCAGCAGCTCGTCCAGCCCCGGGGCCAGACACCGGTCCGCCGCGCCCCGCAGCGTCCGGGGAGCCCCGCGCCGGCGTCCCTGGGCGCCAGCATCGACGGCGCCCGCATCATCCCGGACGAGCGGACGAACTCGCTCATCGTGCAGGCCACGAACGCCGACATCGAGCAGATCCGCGAGCTGGTCCGCCAGCTCGACAAGGAGGTGCCGCGCTCGGCGGGACGGATCAACGTGATCTACCTCCAGCACGCCGACGCCGAGGAGGTCGCCAAGGTCCTCTCGCAGCTCGCGCCGCCGCAGGGGGCCACGGCCGGGCGTCCCGAGGGCGGCGGGGCGCCGCCGCCGCGGCCGGTCACGGCGCCGATCCCCGCGGCGACCGGCGGGACCGTTCCGGGCGGGCCGGTCGGCGCGACCGTGCGGACGGCCGACGCGGCGGACGGCCCGGCGCCGACGGCCGAGCTCGAGGGGGGCGTCAAGGTCACGGCCGACAAGGCGACCAACTCGCTCATCGTCACGGCGTCGCCCGCCGACTTCGAGGCCATCCGCAGCGTCGTGCGGCAGCTCGACATCCCGCGCGCGCAGGTGTTCGTCGAGGCGCTCATCATGGAGGTCTCGCTGAACCGCCGGCGCGAGCTCGGCGTGCAGGCCACCGGCGTCGGCCGGATCGGCGGCACGAGCATCATCGGCGGCACCGGCACCGGCGCCCAGCCGTTCAACCTGAGCCCGGCGGGCGACCTGATCAACCCGCTCACGCCGATCGGGTCGACGCTCGGCGGCGGCGCCTTCGGCCGGCCGATCACCATCACGAACCCGCTCACCGGCGAGCCGGTCACGTTCCCGTCGTTCACCGCGCTCGTGCGCTTCCTCAACCAGGTCACCGACGTGAACGTGCTGTCGGCGCCGCACCTCCTCACGACGAACAACAAGGAGGCGGAGATCGTCGTCGCCCAGAACATCCCGTTCATCACCGGGCAGACCTCGACGATCACCGACCCGAACGCCGTCCAGACGCAGATCGACCGGCGCGACGTCGGCATCACGCTGCGGCTCACGCCGACGATCAACGAGGGCGACCTCGTCCGGCTCGACATCTTCCAGGAGATCTCGGCCGTCACCGAGTCGCCCGAAGGCCTCAACGTGAACCAGTTCGGCGTCACGACGACCAAGCGTTCGGCCAAGACCTCGGTCCTCGTGAAGGACCAGGCCACGATCGTCATCGGCGGCCTCATCCGCGACGACGTCAACGCCACGGAGAACAAGATCCCGATCCTCGGCGACATCCCGATCCTCGGGTACCTCTTCAAGAACACGACCCGGCGCGTCGACAAGACCAACCTGCTCATCTTCCTCACGCCGCACATCGTGCGCTCCCCCGAGGAGATCGCCGAGATCACCAGGCGGCGGCAGGAGCAGTTCCAGCAGTGGAAGGCGCGCTACAACGTGGAGGATCTCGACGAGTCGGGATGGATCTTCGACCCGGTGGAGCGCTCGCGTCGGGGCGGCATCCGCGACGGCTTCGCGATCAACGAGCCGGTGCCCCAGATGTCGGTCCGGGCGGTGCGGCCGCGCCCCGTACCGGCCCTGCCGCCCGGCGAGGGTCCGGCCCTGCCGTCCCTCCCGCCGGCGTTCCCCCCGCCCGCGGACGGCCCGGGGGCGCCCGCCGAGCCCCCGGCGGAGACCGACGGCTCGTGACGCTCACGCGAACCTCCCCGCCCGACGCGGGCCTGCCGCCCGCGGTTCCGGGCGGCGAGAGCACGGCAGGTCGCATGCGGCACTTCCGACGCCCCCTGGGCGACATCCTGAAGGAGGAATTCGCCCTCACCGACGCCCAGATCGAGGAGGTGAGCGCCCTCCAGCGGGGCACCGCCACCAAGCTCGGCGAGCTGCTCGTGCAGCTCAAGACCTTGAGAGAAGAGGACGTCCTCAAGGCCCTGGCGCTCCAGCTCGGCCTCGCCTTCAGGCCGGAGCTGCCCGAGGGGGCGGTCGACCCGGAGCTGGCCGTCCGCGTCCCGATCGCCTTCGCGAAGAAGCACCTCGTGTTGCCGCTCGCGGCCAGGGACGGCGTCATCGAGGTCGCGGTGTCGGACCCGTTCGAGCTGTCGCCGCTCGACGACCTGCGCATCCTCCTCGAGGGCGAGGTCACGCCGGTCCTGGTGCCGCCCAAGCAGGTGCTGGCCGCCATCAACCGCGTCTACGACCGCGGCGCGGTGACCTCCGAGCAGGTGGTCGAGGACCTGACCGAGGACGGCAACCTCGACGCGCTCGCCACCGAACTCGAGGAGCCGCAGGACCTCCTCGACGCGACCGACGAGGCGCCGATCATCCGCCTCGTGAACTCGCTCCTCTTCCAGGCGGTCAAGGCCCGGGCGAGCGACATCCACGTGGAGCCGTACGAGCGCGAGCTGGTGGTCCGCTTCCGGATCGACGGCGTCCTCTACAACATCCTGAACCCGCCCAAGCGCTTCCAGTCGTCGATCCTCTCGCGCATCAAGGTCATGGGCGGCCTCAACATCGCCGAGAAGCGGCTCCCGCAGGACGGCCGGATCCGCATCAAGATCGCCGGCAAGGACGTCGACATCCGCCTCTCGGTCGTGCCGACCGCGTTCGGCGAGCGCGCGGTCATGCGCCTGCTCGACAAGGGGAGCCAGATCCTCGACCTCGCCGACATCGGCCTCGCCGAGGACCACCTCGACAA
>DATCKS010000043.1:0-3157 GCA_036562265.1 Thermodesulfobacteriota bacterium
GCTCCAGGCGAAGGCGGCCATTCGCGACGTGGGACGGGTGCTCGACCTCCCCTACGGGGACGTCGACCGGATCGCCAAGCTCGTGCCGAACGTCCTCAACATCACGCTCGACGAGGCGCTCCAGCAGGAGCCCCGGCTGCGGGAACTCGAGCAGAAGGACCCGACGGTCGCGAGGCTCCTCACCCACGCGCGGGCGATCGAAGGGCTCTTCCGCCACGCCTCGGTCCACGCGGCCGGCATCGTGATCGGCGATCGGCCGCTCGTGGAGCACCTGCCGCTCTACAAGGGGACCAAGGGCGAGATCGTCACCCAGTTCGCCATGAAGGACGTCGAGAAGATCGGACTCGTGAAGTTCGACTTCCTCGGCCTCAAGACCCTGACCGTTCTCGACCGGGCCGTGAAGCTCGTGCGCGAGGTCCGGGGAGAGACGGTCGACCTCGCGATGATCCCGCTCGACGACCCCGAGACCTACGCCCTGCTCGGCCGGGGGGAGACGACCGGCGTGTTCCAGCTCGAGTCGAGCGGCATCCGCGAGCTGACCATCAAGCTCAAGCCCGAGCGCTTCGACGACATCGTCGCCCTGATCTCCCTCTACCGGCCGGGGCCGCTCGAGAGCGGGATGGTGGACGACTTCATCCGCCGCCGCCACGGTCGGACGCAGGTCACCTACGACCTGCCACAGCTCGAGCCGATCCTCAAGGACACCTACGGCGTCATCGTCTACCAGGAACAGGTCATGCAGATCGCCCAGGCGGTCGCGAGCTACACGCTCGGCGAGGCCGACCTCCTGCGGCGCGCGATGGGGAAGAAGAAGCCCGAGGAGATGGCGGCCCAGCGGAGCCGGTTCCTCGAGGGGGCGGCCAGGAACGGCGTCGACGCGAAGATGGCGACGCACATCTTCGACCTCATGGAGAAGTTCGCCGGCTACGGCTTCAACCGCTCGCACTCGGCCGCGTACGCGCTGATCACGTACCAGACCGCCTACCTCAAGGCCCACTACCGGCCGGAGTTCATGGCGGCGCTCCTCACCTGCGACATGGGGGACACCGACAAGGTCGTCAAGTACCTTGCCGACTGCCGCGACGCCGGCATCACCGTGCTGCCGCCCTGCGTCAACGAGTCCCAGAGCGTCTTCGGCGTCGTGGGGAGCGAGATCCGCTTCGGCCTGGCCGGCGTCAAGAACGTGGGCGAGGGGGCCGTCGAGGCGATCATCGAGGCGCGCCAGCGCCAGGGGCGCTTCCGCGACCTCTTCGAGTTCTGCGAGGCGGTCGACCTCAGGCGGGTCAACAAGCGCGTCATGGAAGCCTTGATCAAGTCGGGGGCCTTTGATAGCCTCGGCCAGCCGCGCGCCGCCCTCATGGCGGCGCTCGACCGGGCGGTCGAGGCTGGGCTTGCCCGGCAGCGCGAGCGTGAATTGGGTCAGGCGACACTCTTTGCCACTGCAGGTGTGGCGGCGGCGCCGCCGCGGCGCCAGGCGGGGAGCGGCCAGCCGCTCGGCAACGGCGCGATCGCCGAGTGGCCGGAGAAGCAGCGCCTGGCGTACGAGAAGGAGGCGCTCGGGTTCTACATCACCGGTCATCCCCTCCTGCGCTACCAGGGCGATGTCCGGCGCCTGGCCGCCGTCGAGGCGAGCCGGATCGAGTCGGTCAGCGATCAGGCCGAGGTCCGCCTCTGCGGCATCGTGTCACAGCTGAAGGAGATCATGACCCGGAAGGGGACGCGCATGTGCCGCGCCGTCCTCGAGGACCTCACCGGGTTCGTCGACGTGGTCGTCTTCGCCGACGTCTACAGGGACGCCGAGCCGCTGCTCAAGGGGGACGAGCCGCTCCTGGTCACCGGAACGCTCGACCGGAGCGAGGAGCGCGCCACGGTGCTGGCCACGTCGGTGGTCCGCCTCTCGGACGCCCGGGCCCAGGCGACGCGGCGCGTGCACGTGGAGCTCACGGCCGACGGCCTCGACCGGACGCGCCTCCGGGCCCTGCGCGAGACGCTCGCGCGCCACCGGGGCAAGGCGGCCGGTGTGGTGCACATCGTCGGCGTTCCGGCGGGGCACGAGACCATCCTGCCCCTGCCGGCGGCGTTCGGGCTCGCGCCCTCCGACGCCCTCGAGGCCGATCTCGAAGCGCTCTTCGGCCGCGGGGTCGTCCGGTATGAATGAGGAGAGCCGTCCATGGCAGCGAACCTCTCCACGCAGTTCCTCGACTTCGAGCGGCCCATCGTGGAGCTGGAACGCAAGATCGAGGAGCTGAAGGCGCTCTCGAGCAGCGAGCGCGTCAGCTTCGCCGACGAGATCCGCCGCCTCGAGCAGAAGGTCCAGCGGCTCAGGGAAGAGACCTTCGCCAACCTGACCCGCTGGCAGCGCACGCAGCTCTCCCGCCACCCGAACCGTCCCTACACGCTCGACTACCTCTCCACCGTCTTCGAAGGCTATCTCGAGCTGCACGGCGACCGCGCGTTCCGGGACGACCCGGCCATCGTCGGCGCGCTCGCGCTCCTCCAGGGCCGCCGCGTGATGGTGGTCGGCCACCAGAAGGGGCGGACCACGAAGGAGAAGGTGTACCGCAACTTCGGGATGCCGAATCCCGAGGGGTACCGCAAGGCGCTCCGCCTCTTCCATCTGGCCGGCAAGTTCCGGCTCCCCGTCGTCACCTTCATCGACACGCCGGGCGCCTTTCCCGGGATCGACGCCGAGGCGCGCGGCCAGGCGGAGGCGATCGCGCGCAACCTGCGCGAGATGGCGGCGCTCGAGACGCCCATCGTGGTCGTCGTGATCGGGGAGGGGGGCAGCGGCGGGGCCCTCGCGCTCGGCGTCGGCGACACGATCCTCATGCTCGAGAACGCCATCTATTCGGTGATCTCGCCCGAGGGGTGCGCGGCGATCCTCTGGAAGGACGGCGGCAAGGCGGACGTCGCGGCCGAGGCGCTCAAGCTCACCGCCCAGGACGCCCTCGAGTTCGGCGTGATCGACGGCATCATCTCCGAGCCGCTCGGCGGGGCGCACCGGAACCTGCAGGAGACCGCCCGCCGTCTCCGCCAGGCGCTCGTCAAGGCGCTCGACGACCTCGACGGCATCCCGATCGACCAGCTCCTCGAGCGCCGCTACCAGAAGTTCCGCCGGATGGGACGGTTCGTCGAAGAGCCCCCGCCTCCCCCTGCC
>DATCKS010000056.1:0-2256 GCA_036562265.1 Thermodesulfobacteriota bacterium
AGGCGCAGCACGGCCGCCTCCGGGAGGCCGTCGGTCACGACCCGGGTCACCGCCGGTCGGCCGCGGGTGAGCGTGCCGGTCTTGTCGAGGACGACGGTGTCGACGCGCCGCGCCGCCTCGAGCGCCTCGCCGCCGCGGATCAGGATGCCGAGTTCGGCCGCCTTGCCGGTGCCGACCATGACGGCCGTCGGCGTGGCGAGGCCGAGGGCGCAGGGACAGGCGATGATGAGCACCGCGATGGCCGCCGTGAGGGCCGGGATCAGCGCCGGCTCCGGGCCGAAGAAGAGCCAGCCGGCGAAGGTGAGGGCGGCGAGGACGAGGACGACCGGCACGAAGTAGCCGGAGATCCGGTCGGCGAGCCGCTCGATCGGCGCCTTGCCGCCCTGCGCCTCCTCGACCAGGCGGACGATCTGGGCGAGCGTCGTGTCGCGCCCGACGCGCGTCGCCTCGAAGACGAAGCTGCCGGTGCGGTTCCGCGTCGCGCCGATGACCGTGTCGCCGGGCCCCTTCTCGACCGGCAGGCTCTCGCCGGTGAGCATGCTCTCGTCGAGCGAGGAGCGCCCCTCGCGGACGACGCCGTCGACCGGCACCGTCTCGCCCGGCCGCACGCGCACGAGGTCGCCCGGCCGCACCGACTCGACCGGGACGTCGCGCTCGACGCCGTCGCGGATCACGCGCGCCGTTCTCGGCTGGAGGCGGACGAGCGCCTCGATCGCGGCGCCGGCGCGGCTCCTCGCGCGCGCCTCGAGCCACCGGCCCATGAGGACGAGCGCGATGATGACGACCGACGTCTCGTAGTAGAGGTGGATGGGGAAGCCCCACCGCACGGCGAGCTGCGGCCAGAGGGTCACGAAGGCGCTGTAGCCGTAGGCGACGCTCGTGCCGACCGCGACGAGCGTGTTCATGTTCGTCGCGCCGTGCCTCGCCGCCGCCCACGCCGCCCGGTAGAAGCGGCCGCCCGCCCAGAACTGCACCACCGTGGCCGCGATCAGGAGGAGCGGCGCGACGACCGCCGTGTCGAGGCGGACGGGGAGGTACATGAGCGCCATCATCGCCGCGCCGATCGCGAGGCTCACGACCCACCGGCGCCGCAGGTCGGCCAGCTCCCGCTCCGCCTCCGCCGCCTTCGCCGCCGGCGCGTCGGCCGGCTCGCCCGCCGCGGCCTCGGCCGGCGCGCGTCGCACGCCGTAGCCGGCGTTCTCGACCGCGCGCTCGATCGCCTCGACGCCGACCGCCTCCGGGTCGTAGACCACGCGGGCCCGCTCCGTGGCCAGGTTGACCCGCGCCTCGGCGACCCCCGGCACCTTCGCGAGCGCCTTCTCGATCCGGCGCACGCAGGAGGCGCAGGTCATCCCCGTGACGCCGAACTCGACCTCCCGCGGGACGCTCACCTCAGCCGTTGCTCCGCGTCGTAGACCTCGAGCAGTTCCTTGAGCACCCGCTCGCGCTCGCGGGCGTTCTCGCTGCGGATGGCGGTCGTCACGCAGCTGTCGAGGTGGCCGGCCAGGAGCTGCCGCTTCACCTTGTGGAGCGCCTGCTCGACCGCCTCGATCTGGCGGATCACGTCGATGCAGTACTTGTCCTCCTCGACCATCTTGAGGACCCCCTGCACGTGGCCCGCCACGCTCTTGAGCCGCCGGCCGACATCCTGCCGAACGTCGTCCTTCACGCGAACCTCCGAATACCCCTCCCCCCTGGGGAGGGTCGTCGGGCGAGACGGTAGCGCCGCAGGCGCGTGCCGTCAATTCGGTCGCGCACCGACCACTTCCCCGCGCGATTCTGCATCTTCCAGTAAGAGGCTCGAGATCTGTGTCGCCGACGATGAAGCTGCCAGACCGGTGCTCTTTGGACGTGCCGGCCGGCAACACACTGCTCCGAGTGCGGACGGCCATCGATCTGCGATCCAGCGGATTCGTCGTTTCGGCGTCTGCGCGTTCGTTTCGAGGGCCGGCCAAGACTGCCGGGCCACGAGGGACTTCCTCTCAGCCCGCCGGCCTCGCGTCTTACGGCGGGCGGCCGGCCGAGGTCCAACTCGGTTCGAACCGAGTTCGCACAGGCCTCGAGGCCCGGGATGCCGTGGCGTACACGGCCACGGGCTCCCGCACCTGCGATTCGCCCCAGGGGCCGAACACGCGCTCCGCCTCGTATCCGTTGTGCGCGCGGCAGCGCAGCTCGATGTTCGCGACCGTCGCCGCGCCGCCCACCGCGTACGGCCGCACGTGGTGGAACTCGAGAAAGCCCCGCTCGGTGCACCGG
>DATCKS010000066.1:0-2672 GCA_036562265.1 Thermodesulfobacteriota bacterium
GCTCCACGCCTACAGCGAGGCGCGTCCGCCCCTCACCGAACGCCTCTCGATCCACGAGGCCGGCGTGCTCGCCGCGGCCGCCGGCTGTCGGGTCAACCTCCTCCACCTGTCGAGCGCCGAGGCGCTCGCCGGCGCCGTGGAGACCGCACGCCTCCACCCCGGGCTCGACCTCCGGCGCGAGACCACCCTGCACCACCTCGCGCTCACCTACGACCGCCTCGAGGGGCTCGGCGGCAAGGTCAACCCGCCGATCCGGACGCGCCGGGACGTCGAGGCGCTCTGGGAGGGGGTGGCCGACGGCCGGATCGACTGGGTGGCGAGCGACCATGCCTGCTGCATGGAGGCGGAGAAGGGGGACGACCTCTGGCCTGCCCTCCCCGGCTTCGGCGGCACGGCGCTCCTGTATCCCGTGATGATCTCGGAGGGCCACCACAAGCGGGGGCTGCCGCTCGAGCGGATCGCCGACCTGGTCGCGACCAACCCCGCGCGGGCCTTCGGCTGCTTCCCGCAGAAGGGGTGCATCTCGGTCGGGTCGGACGCCGACCTCGCGCTGATCGACCCCGAGCGCGAGGCGGTCGTCACGCCCGACCTGCTCCACTCGGCCCAGGATCACACCCCGTTCCAGGGGGTGGCGGTCAAGGGTTGGCCGGTCCGGACGATCCTGCGCGGCGCGACCGTCTACCTCGACGGCAAGGTGGTCGGCCGCCCGTCGGGCCGGTTCGTCAGGCGGCCGGTCGCGGGTCGGGCCGAGCCGCGCACGGCACGGCGTTGAGGCTCGCAGGCGGACCGACCCTGATCGACGCCGCCGACGTGTGGCGCGACCTCGCCCGCAAGGGGCTCGTCCCCGCGCCGGACGGCCTGCCGGCCTGGTCGCCGGCGTAAGCGGCCTCTCGCGGCGTCGGCCGGGCGGCACGCACCGGGCCGACGCCGTCCCTCAGCGGAGCGACGGAAACGCGTAGGAGGTGCCCGATCGGATGCCGGTCGGCCACCGCGACGTGACGGTCTTGAGCTGCGTGTAGAAGTGGACCCCCTCGGGACCGTAGATGGCGTGGGTGCCGAACAGCGAGCGCTTCCAGCCGCCGAAGCTGTGGTAGGCGACGGGCACGGGGATCGGGACGTTCACCCCCACCATGCCGGCCTTCACCTGCGTCGCGAAGTTCCTCGCGCAGTCGCCGTCGCGCGTGAAGATCGCCGCGCCGTTGCCGTACTCGTGGCGGTTCACGAGGTCGATCGCCTCGTCGTACGTCTCGGCGCGGACGACCGAGAGGACCGGACCGAAGATCTCCTCCTTGTAGATCTTCATCTCGGGCCTGACGCGATCGACGAGGGTCCCGCCGAGGAAGAAGCCGTTCTCGTAGCCCGGCAGCCTGAAGCCGCGGCCGTCGACGACGACCTCGGCCCCCTCCCTGACGCCCGACTCGATGTAGCCGACGACCCGCTCGCGGTGCTGTCGGGTGACGAGCGGCCCCATCTCCGCCTGCGGATCGGTGGACGGGCCGATCCTGAGGCCGCCGACGCGCGGCGCGAGCCGTTCCACGAGGCGGTCGGCCGTCTCGGCGCCGACCGGAACGGCGACCGACACGGCCATGCAGCGCTCCCCCGCCGCCCCGTAGGCCGCCCCCATGAGGGCGTCCGTCACCTGCGTCAGATCGGCGTCGGGCATGATCACCATGTGGTTCTTCGCGCCGCCGAGCGCCTGCACCCGCTTGCCGTGCGCGGCCCCGGTCGTGTAGACGTACTCCGCGATCGGCGTCGAGCCGACGAAGCTCACGGCCGCCACGCCGGGATGGCGGAGCAGCGCGTCCACCGCCTCCTTGCCGCCCTGGACGACCGTGAGGGCCCCCTCCGGAACGCCCGCCTCGTGGGCGAGCCTCACGACCTCGACGGCCGCCGACGGATCGCGCTCCGACGGCTTCAGGACGAACGTGTTGCCGCAGGCGAGCGCGATCGGGAACATCCAGAGCGGCACCATCGCGGGGAAGTTGAACGGCGTGATGCCGGCAACGACGCCGAGCGGCTCCCGCATGGAGAAGGTGTCGATGCCGGGGCCGGCGTCCTTGCTGAACTCTCCCTTGAGCAGGCTCGGGATGCCGCAGGCGAACTCGACCACCTCGCTGCCCCGGGCGATCTCGCCGAGGGCGTCCTGGTGGGTCTTGCCGTGCTCCGCGCTGATCAGCCGCGCGAGGCGCTCGGCGTGGCGCTCGAGCAGTTCCCGGTACCTGAAGAGCACCGCCGCCCGCTTCGCCGGCGTGGTACCGGCCCACCCGGGAAGCGCGGCCGTCGCAGCCGCCACCGCGGCGTCGACCTCGGCGGCCCCTCCCGCCGCCACCAGGCCCGTCTGCTCGCCGGTGGCCGGGTTGAAGACGGGCGTCGCGCGCGACCGATCGCCGGCGCCGCGCCAGCCAGGGATAACGTGGTCGATGAACGTCATCGATCGAACCTCCAGACGGCGATCAGCCTCGCGTGGCGGCCGGCCGGCGATCCCCTCGCGCGGCACCTCGCACCCGGTGCCGACGCGGGCGTCGCAAGAGGAGGCGGCAGCGTTCGGCCTGCACGTGCCGGATCTCGGCGTCGGATCGCCAGGCGATGAGACACTTTACCACCTGCGCAACCGGCCACTCCCCGAGCGCCAGCGCGACGCCGGGCCTCTCGAACGCGAGCGGCGTTGTCGC
>DATCKS010000074.1:0-2019 GCA_036562265.1 Thermodesulfobacteriota bacterium
GGGGTGATCGCCACGGAGACCTTGAAGAGGCCCAGGGCGAGCCATCCGAGGGTGACCAGACCGAGGGCGACGCGGATCACGTCCGGGTCGAGCCGCCTGACGAGGAGCGCGCCGACCGTGGTGGAGGCCACGGCCACGACGAGGAAGGGGAGGTGGCGCCGCACGATGCCGACGAGGCGCTCGCCCCCGGAGAGCTGGAGGAGGTTCATGGCGAGGCCGGGCACCGAGACGGCGATGATCGTCGTCTGCGGGTCGACGAACGAGGCGACGATGGGGGCCGCGATGACCGGGAAGCCGGCGCCGATCGCCCCCTTGACGAAGGCGGCGAAGGCGAGGCCGACGGCGCCGAGCGCCGCGGCGGCGGGCGAGGTGGCGAGTGCGGCGAGCAGAGGCCGTGTCTCCCTGGAAGCGGGCGCTTCTGGTACTATACGCGCCGCCCGGAGCAGTGTACATCGACAGCCCGGAGCGGCGGCGTGAGCGGCCGCGAGCGGTCGATGGACGAGATTCGCGCCGAGGCGGAGCGGCTCGCGGCCGGCGCCGGCGGACTCCCCGCGTCGCGGCTCGTGTTCGGGGAGGGTAACCCGCGGGCGGAGCTGGTCATCGTCGGCGAGGCCCCCGGCGAGACCGAGGCACGGCTCGGGCGCCCCTTCGTCGGCCGCGCAGGCCGCCTGCTCGACGACCTCCTCGCCGAGGCCGGGCTCGATCGCGCGGACGCGTGGGTCACCAACGTGGTCAAGGTGAGACCCACCGCCGGCGAGGGGCCGCGCCTACGCAACCGTCCTCCGCGCGCGAGCGAGGTCAAGGCCTGGCTCCCCCTCCTCGACGCCGAGATCGCCGCCGTCGACCCGGCGATGCTCCTGGGCCTGGGAACGTTCGCGGGGCGCGCCCTCGTGGGGCCGGAGTTCCGAATGGGGCGCGACCGGGGCCGCATCGTCGTCGGGCGGCACGGGCGTCCCTGCCTGGTCACGTACCACCCGGCGTACCTCCTCCGCCGGCACGGGGAGGGGTTCGCCGAGATCCGGAGACTCGCGGCAGCCGACCTGGCTGCCGTCGGTATGAGGCTAAAGGAGCTGCGCGACGCGCGCTCCGGAGGGAGGTCATCCAGATGAAGAAGGCCACAGCGGCTGCCCTGGCCGCGGTCCTGGTCGGGGGCGCCGCGTCGGCGGCGTTCGCCCAGCAGAACCCCCAGAAGCCGACGCCGCAGTCCATCGCGGCCGGCAAGGCGCTCTTCGAGCAGAACTGCGCGACCTGCCACGGCGTGAGCGGCAAGGGGGACGGCCCCGCGGCCGTCGCGCTCAACCCGAAGCCGGCCAACTTCACGACGGGCCAGTTCAAGCACGGCGACAGCGACGCGCAGATCTTCAAGACCATCACGAACGGGGTCCCGGGCACGGCGATGGTTGGCTGGGCCTCGATTCCCGAGAAGAGCCGCTGGGACCTGGTGAACTACATCAAGAGCCTCGCGGGCAAGAAGTAGCCGCCCACCCGAAATCCCCTGGGGGCGTGCGCGGTTGACGCTGTACGCCCCCTGCGTTTGAATAGCCCCATGCCAACCGTCGCGTACCGTGGGGGCCGCCTCCACTGCGAGGAGGTGCCGCTCGACACCATTGCCCGCGAGGTTGGCACGCCCGCGTTCGTCTACAGCCACGCCGCCATCGCCGCCGCGTACGACGCCCTCGACCGCGCCCTGGCGGGAAGACCGCACCTCGTCTGCTACGCGCTCAAGGCCAACGGCAACCTCGCCGTCGTGCGCGCCCTCGCCGCGCGGGGCGCCGGCGCCGACGTGACCAGCGGGGGGGAGCTCTACCGGGCGCTCGCGGCCGGCATCCCCGCCTCGCGCATCGTCTACGCCGGCGTCGGCAAGCGGGACGACGAGATCGCCATGGCGCTCGAGGCGGGCATCTTCGGCTTCAACGTGGAGAGCGAGGCCGAACTCGAGGCGATCGACGCGATCGCCGGGCGGATGGGCCGCCGCGCCCGCGTCGCCGTCCGGGTCAACCCCGACGTCGACCCGCGCAC
>DATCKS010000076.1:0-3234 GCA_036562265.1 Thermodesulfobacteriota bacterium
GTGTAGACGTGGTCGGTGAGCGACAGGTACTTCTGCACCTGCGGCAGGCCGTCCGACATCACGAAGAGGGCCAGCGTCGCCTCCTGGCCGTCCATCCGGCGGGTCTGGAGGAGGTTGTACGCGTCCCTCCACGGCGCCGCGGCCGGCGAGGCGCCGAAGGTCTGGAACGTCCGGAGCCGCCAGGCGGTCGGCGGCACACGGATCTTCAGGTCGCGCAGGTCGGCCGGACGGACGATCGGCCGGGCGCTGTTCGTGACCTGCTCGAAGCCGTGCTCCCAGATGCCGAGGATCCGGAGCCCCTTGGCGAGCGCCTTCGGGTAGAGCGCGTGCTGGACGGCGCGGTTCTCCGTCGCCCGGCGCATGTGGTCGCGGTCGTCGATCAGGTAGGGGAGTTCGAAGATCCCGAAGATCGGGTCGATGGTGCTCATCACGCCGGCCGGCAGGAACAGGTCGACCCGGCCTTCGCGGATCCCCGTGACCATCTCCTCGTCGGTCCCGAGCGCGGAGTTCCCGTAGACCTCGACCTCGACCCGCCCCTCGAGCTGGGCGTTCACCCGCCTCGCGAACTCCCTGGCGGCCAGGTCGTGCAGGCCGCCCGGAGGCATGGTGTGGCCGAACTTGAGGACGATGCGCTCCGTCTTCGCGGCGACCTCCACGACGGCCGGCGGCGCGGCGGCGAGCGCAGCCGCCAGCGCGGCGGCGAAAGCGATCGATCGCATCATGAGGGCTCCTCCCATCGGGCCTCCGGACCCCGGGCTCCTCCCGGCGCCTCCGGTGGCGCGTCCTCTTTGCAACCACCGGACCTGACGCGTCGCGCGTCGACAAGCTCCCGCTCAACAGGCGTTTCGGCGGAGCCGACGCGCAAGATCGGCTCGTCTCCGGGGAGCGCGGCCCGGAAGACTTTGCGCGAGCGACGCGATGCGCGTCACCGGTGCCCGTACCCGATATCGAGGCGCTCTTGCGCAGTCGGGCCGGGAAGCCCCGAGGCGAGGCTCTGAGAGGGGCCTTTCGCCGCGTCGCCGTATCGGCCGACCGCCGGCCGGTGCGACCCGGCCGGTGCCGCGACCGGCCTTACGCGGACAGGTGCTGATCGTCGTCCGGGATGAGGTCGAGCTCGGCGAGCCAGGGTGCGGCGCGGCCGTCGCTCGGCGCGCGGTAGTCGCCGCGAGGCGAGAGGGAGCCGCCCGAGCCCACCTTGGGGGCGTCCGGAATGCAGCTCCGCTTGAACTGACTGGTCTCGAAGAAGCGCCGCAGGAAGACCGCGAGCGTCCGCTTGATCTCGCCGAGCCGGTACGCGCGGCGCCGCTCGGGCGGGACGTCCGGCCAGGCGCCGCGCGCGGCGTCGCCCCACGCCTGGTAGGCCATGAAGGCGACCTTCGGCGGCGCGTAGCCGTAGCGGAGGATGTAGTAGAGCGAGAAGTCGTGCAGCTCGTACGGCCCGATCAGCTCCTCCGTCCGCTGCGCCGGCCCTGCCCCGTCGGCCTCGCCGGGAACCAGCTCGGGACTGAACTCGGTCGCGGCGATCTCGGCCAGCACGGCGCTCGCCTCGGCGCCGAGCTGTCCCGAGGCCGCCACCCAGCGGACGAGGTACTGCACGAGCGTCTTCGGCACGCTCGCGTTCACGTGGTAGTGGGCCATGTGATCGCCCACGCCGTACGTGCAGAAGCCGAGGGCCAGCTCCGACAGGTCGCTCGTGCCGACGACGAGGCCGCCGTGGAGGTTGGCGAGCCGGAAGAGATGGCTCGTCCGCTCGCCCGCCTGCACGTTCTCGAAGGTGGTGTCGTAGACCGCCCGGCCCTCGGCGAACGGGTGCCCGATGTCGCGCAGCATCCGCTCGGCCGACGGCCGGATGTCGATCTCCTCGGCGCGGCAGCCGATGGCCTGCATGAGGCGGCGCGCCTGGTCGAGCGTGCGCGGGCTCGTGGCGAAGCCCGGCATCGTGTAGGCGAGGATGTCGCGGCGCGGCCGGCCGAGCCGGTCCATGGCCCTGGCGCAGACGAGAAGGGCCTGGGTCGAGTCGAGCCCGCCCGACACGCCGATCACGACGCGGCCGACCCCGGAGGCTTCGAGGCGCGTGGCCAGGCCCTGCGCCTGGATCTCGTAGACCTCCCGGCATCGCTCGTCGCGCGTCGCCGGGTCGGAGGGGACGTACGGGAACCGGTCGTGGGGCCGAAGCAGCGCGAGCCTCGCGTCGCGCGGCCGCTCGAACGGCAGCGCCACCGTGCGGAACGCGCGCACCCGGTCGAGCGACCGGGCCGCCGCCTGGGCGAAGGTCGTCTGCCGCATCCGCTCCTGCACCAGCCGCTCGAGGTCGACGTCGGCCAGGAGGAGCTGCCCCCCCCGGTCGAAGCGGCGAGACTCGGCGACGAGCCGGCCGTTCTCGCAGACGAGGGCGTGGCCGTCCCACGCGAGATCGGTCGTCGACTCGCCCGGCCCCGCCGCCGAGTAGAGGTAGGCGGCGAGACAGCGCGCCGACTGGTTGCCGACGAGCTGGCGGCGGTACTCGGCCTTGCCGACGGTCACGTTCGACGCGGAGAGGTTGACGAGGACCGTCGCGCCGGCGAGCGCGGCGTACGACGAGGGGGGGATCGGCACCCAGAGGT
This sequence comes from Thermodesulfobacteriota bacterium, assembly GCA_036562265.1. Taxonomy (GTDB): domain Bacteria; phylum DASVDK01; class DASVDK01; order DASVDK01; family DASVDK01; genus DASVDK01. The sequence goes on from DATCKS010000076.1 coordinate 2,604, forward strand.
CCTCGCAGATCTCGACGTGGAGCGTGAGGAGCGGCTGCCCCTCGGCGCGGAAGAGGAGGTCGGGGCCGAACGGGACGTTGCGGCGGCCCGCCAGGTCGATCGCCTGCCGCGTCGCCTGGTCGCCCGGCGCGAAGTGCCGGCCCTCGTAGAACTCCCGGTAGGTCGGCAGGTAGACCTTCGGCACCACGCCGAGGATCTCGCCCCGGTGAAGGACGACCCCGCAGTTGTAGAGCCGGCCGTCGACCGCCACCGGCATGCCGACGATGCCGGTGACCGGCAGCCCCCGCGAGACGTCGAGGAGCGCGTCGAGCGCACGCTCGCAGGCGTCGAGGAGGGCACGCTGGTGGAAGAGGTCCTCGCAGGTGTAGGCCGAGAGGCCCAGTTCCGGGAAGACCGCGAGCACGGCGCGCTCGGCCGCCGCCCGCTCGAGGAGCCGGGCGGTCTCCCGGCCGTTGAAGGCCGGGTCGGCCACCCGCACCTCGGGCGTCGCCACGGCGACCCTGACGAAGTCGTGGGAGTAGAGGTTGAAGAACGGGTCGCCCGGACGCACGGTCCCCCCTTGATCGGTGTCCCAGGGAGGATTGTATCGCCCGGGGCGCCCCGGCGGATGCGCCCCGGCCGTGGGGCCGCC
>DATCKS010000077.1:0-4969 GCA_036562265.1 Thermodesulfobacteriota bacterium
ATGAAGGCCTTGAGCTCCGGGTGCACGCCGGCGAACGGCTCGTCGAGGAGGACGAGGGTCGGCTCGAGCATCATGAGCCGGCCGAACTCGAGGAGCCTCGCCTGGCCGCCGGAGAGCTGGCTCGCCCGCTGCTGCGCGAGCCGCTCGAGCCTGAGGTCCGCCAGGATCCGCATGGCCCGCCCGGTTGCCGCGCGCGGCGTGACCGACCAGCCGAGGAGCCCCGGGACGAGCATGTTCTCGAGGACGGTCAGCCGCCGGAAGACCTTCGTCACCTGGAACGAGCGCGCGACGCCGGATCTGGCGATCTCGGCCGGCTCGTGGCGGGCGATGGTGCGCCCCCGGTACCGGATCGTGCCCTGGTCCGGCGCGTAGAAGCCGCTGATCACGTTGAGCAGCGTCGTCTTGCCCGAGCCGTTCGGGCCGATCAGGCCGACGAGCTCGCCGCTCGCGACCGTGAGGCTGACCCCGTTCAGCGCCACCACCCCGCCGAACCGCTTCACGATCCCGGAGACGACGAGCGGCTCGCTCACTTCCCCCTCCGCCGGCCGTTCAGCCGCTCCGCGATGGCGCCGAAGAGGCCGTCGGGCGCGTACCTGAGGATCAGGATCGCGACCACGCCGAAGATCGTGAGGCGCCAGTCGCCCATGTCGCGCAGCGTCTCGAGGACCACCCAGAGGAAGACCCCGCCGAGCGCCGCGTGGAAGACGTTCTGGAAGCCGCCGATCACCGCCATGGTCAGGATGAAGGCCGACTCCCGGATCGTCATCATGCTCGGCGCGACGAGCTGGACGACGTGGACGTAGAGCGCGCCCGCGAGCCCCGCGAAGGCGCTGCTCACCGCGAAGGCCAGGATCTTCCAGAGCGTGACGCGCACCCCGAGGCTCGAGGCGCCGTCCTCGTCCTCGCGGATCGCCTGGAAGAAGAGGCCGATCCGCGAGCGGAGGAGCAGCCACATGAGCGCGAGCGAGGCGAGGAGCGCCGCGAGGATCGCGTAGTAGTAGGCGACGGGCCCCGCGCCCGGCAGGAGCGGAGGGGCTCGCAGGCCGAGGCTGCCGCGCGTGACCGCGTACTCCGCCGTGATCGCGATCCGCATGATCTCCGCGAAGGCGATCGTCGTGAGGCCGAGGTAGGCGCCGTGGAGCCGGAGGCAGAGCCACCCGATGCCGAGCCCGAGGAGACCCGTGGCGAGCACGCCCGCGAGCACGCCGCCGGCCACCGGGAGCCCGGCGAGCGTGACCGCGAGGACCGACACGTAGGCGCCGAGCCCGGCGAGCGCCGCGTGCGCGAAGCTGATCCGGCCGACGTAGCCGACGAGGAGGCTCCAGCTCGCGGCGAGGATCGCGTAGTAGAAGCCGACCGTGACCGTGTAGGTCCAGTACGGCTGCACGCCCGAGAGGGGAAAGAGCGCGAAGGCGAGGAGGAGGGCGAGACCGGCCAGGCGCGCCGGCGACCACGCGGCCGTCACGCGCGGTGCCGCGCCGTCACGCGCGCCTCCCCGCGGTGCCGAAAAGCCCCTGCGGCCGGAAGAGGAGGACCAGCACCAGGAGCGCGAGCCCGTAGGCGTCCTTGTAGGCCAGCGCCCGCGTCGTGTCCGGGATCAGCACCATCGCCAGGACCTCGACCTCGCCCAGGATCAAGGCCCCCAGGATCGCGCCCCGCATCGACCCCAGGCCGCCCAGGACCACGATCACGTACGCCTTGATCACCGGGATGATCCCCATGGTGGGCGTCACGTTGAAGACCGGCCCCATGAGCGCCCCGGCCGCGCCCGCCAGCGCCGCCCCGATCCCGAAGGCGAGCATGCCGACGAGCCTCACGTCGACGCCCAGGACCTCCGCCGCCTCCCGGTCCTGGCTCACCGCGCGCACCGCCTTGCCCGCGCGCGTGTACTGGAGCACCAGGATCGTCCCCGCGATCACGAGCGCACCCACCACCGCGGCCGCGAGCCGGTCGCCGCTGATGATCAGCGTCCCCAGCTCCACGCGCCCCCGGAAGATCGGCTCCGGCCGCTTCGACCAGGGCCCGAAGACGCTCAGCATCAGGCTCTGGAGGAGAATCGAGAGCGCGAAGGTGATCATGATCGCGTACTCGTCCGGCCGGTCGACCTTGCCGTCGTGGATCGGCGCGATCAGGAGCCGCTCGAGCAGGGCGCCGAGGAGAAAGACCGCCGCGCTCGCCGCGAGCACCGCCGCCACCGGCGGGATGCCGGCGACCGACGCCGCGACGTAGTAGGCGAACCCGCCCATCATGTAGAGCTCGCCGTGGGCGAAGTTCACGATGCGCAGGACGCCGAAGATGAGCGACAGGCCGAGCGCCGTCAGCGCGTAGAACACGCTGATGACGAGGCCGTTCACGAGCTGCCCAGTGAGGTCGGTCAGGGACATGGGCCAGGGCGTCCCTATATAAGGAGGGAGGGCGGAGCGGCCTCCGGGCGGCGCCGAGGCCGCCGCGGGGCCGCCCCGCCCCCTCGCCCTCAGGGCTTCATGAGGAGTTTGTCGGTCGTCGCCTGGTCCTTCGGCCAGAGGATCGCCGCCTTCTCCGGGAGCTGATCCGGCTCCGTGTACTGGATCACGAAGATCGGCACCTTCGGCCACTGCTGGTACATCCACTTCGGCGACTTGTCCTGGGAGAAGAAGACCGTCCCGCGCGTTCCCTCCCAGCGGAGCTTGCGCAGCGCCGCCGCGATGTCGTCCGCCTTCGTGCTGCCGGCCGCCTTGATCGCCTCGGCGATCACCATGACGCCGTCGTAGCCTTCCATGGCGACCGAGTTCGCCGGCCGGCCCGCCAGCTTCTCGTACTCCGTCGCGAACCTGCGCGAGAGCGGCGTGTCGGGCTTGCCCGGCAGCCCCGCCGGGTTGGCGATCACGTGGACGCCGTCCCGCCCCATCACCTTCCAGAACTCCGGCTCCAGCGCGTCCGCGCCCGCCGCGAAGACCGCCGTCTCCTTCGTCGGCGCGAAGCCGAGGTCGTAGGCCTGCCGGAGCATCTGCAGCAGGCCCGCGCCGGTGAAGCCCGCGATCAGGAGGTCCGGCCGCGGCGACATGCTCTTGAGCTGCAGAAGCTGCGGCGTGAAGTCGCTCACCGTCCGCTCCGCCGTGAAGGAGGTGACCTTCGCGCCGGTCTGCTCCAGGTTCCGCTTGAAGACGTCGATCACGCCGAGGCCCCAGTCGGAGTTCTCGCCGATGATCGCGATGTTCTTGAACCCCGCCGCCTTCACCCAGTCGGACGCCACCGTGTAGACCAGCGAGTTCGCCACCGTCAGCCGGAAGATCTGCGGGATCTGCGCCCCCGTGACGTCGTCCGCCCAGCACTCGTCCGCCACGAACGGGATGTTGTGCCGCTCGGCCAGCGGGCCGATGGCCATGCAGACCGCGCTGTGGGCGCAGCCGTTGATCGCCACCACCCCTTCCTTCGTCACCAGGCGCTCGAAGGCCGCTACCCCCTTGTCCGGCACCCCCGAGGTGTCCTCCACCACCAGCTCCACCTTCTTGCCGAGGAGCCCGCCGGACGCGTTCAGGTCGTTCACCGCCACCATCATCCCGTCGCGGAGCGACTGCCCCGTCTCCACGCCCCCCGGCGGCGACAGCGGCGCCAGCCCGCCGATCTTGATCACGTCCTGCGCCGACGCCGTCCCGGGGGCCAGACACGATGCGGCCAGTAGGGCGGCGACCACGCCTCTCCAGAACGCTCTCATGACGTTCTTCTCCTGTCTTCGCGACGCTCCCGTCGTCGCGCGCTCCCGGGCGGCCGCCGGCGGTTCAGGACTCGAGGTGCTTCAGGTACTGGTCCACGAAGTCGTAGTCCACCTCTTCCCTGTACGCGTCGGTGAGCCTCCGCGTGATCGGCCCCGGCACCCGTCCGTCGCCGATCGTCACGTGGTTGATCGTCCGCACCCCGCAGAGGCAGAGGCTCGTCGAGGTGATGAACGCCTCGTCGGCGTTGACCGCCCGGTAGAGGCTGATGTCCTCCTCGGCGGCCGGGATCCCCAGCCTCGCCGCCAGGTCGAGCACCGTCTGCCGGCTCACTCCCGCCAGCACGTTCGCCGCCCGCGGCGTGAAGAGCCGCCCGCGCTCCACGATGAACACGTTGCTTCCGATCCCTTCCGTCAGGTTGCCCGCGCCGTCGAGCAGCACCGCCCAGGCGTTCGCGTCGTGCGCGCGCGCTTCGAGGTCGCCCAGGACGAGGTTCAGGTAGTTGTGCGTCTTCGCGTTCGGGCTCAGGCACTCCGGCGGCACCCGCCGCACCGACGGCGTGATCACGTCGATCCCGTCCCGGAAGAGCCGGGCGCGCGCCCTGAGCGGCAGCGGCGTGCACTCCACGATCACCGTCGGGCCCCCCGCCGACTGCCAGAGCTCGCCCCCCACCGCGTCCACGCCCCGCGAGATCCGCTGGCTCACCCAGTAGTCCTCGCCCGGCGCGAGGAGCGGCAGGTTGCGCTCCAGCACCGTCTTCGAGATCCGGATCATCTCGTCGGGAGGGATCCCCGGGTCGATCCGGACGTACCTGAGCGACCGGTAGAGCCGCTCGACGTGCGCCTCGAGTCGAAACGGCCGCCCGCCGAACGTGCGCGTCGCATCGAAGACCGCGTCGCCGTACTTGAAGCCGCGGTCCCTGAACGAGACGACCACCTGGCTCTCCGGCTTGATCTCGCCGTTGTGGTAGGCGACGCGCTCGGGTGGGGCAGGGGGCATGGCGGGAGGCCTCCGGGGGGTTGAGGGGGCGAGGTGCCACCTGGCAGGAATATAACACTGTCATAAGGTCTGGCCAGCGGCATTCTGTGCGCTAGACTTGCCCGGCGGGCGATGAAGCTCTACGTCGGCGTCACGGACGAGGACTGGTTCGAGTTCCTGCGTGCCAGACCGGACCTCGACGAGGTCAACTTCTGGCAGCCGGGCGGCGGCCGGGACTTCCGCGCCCTCGAGCCGGGCGAGCCGTTCCTGTTCAAGCTCCACGCGCCGCGGAACTACAT
>DATCKS010000415.1:0-3678 GCA_036562265.1 Thermodesulfobacteriota bacterium
GAGCTGCACCGCGCGCGGCGACGAGAGGATGAAGAGGTTGAGCGTGCTCTGCGTGAGCGCGGGCAGCTCCGTGAACTCCACGCCGATGCCGGCCGGCAGCCCGTCGGCGGTGCCGCCCGGGTTCGACCACTTGACCTGCCCGTTGAGCGTGATCGGGTTCGTGAAGCGCGGCAGCGTGAGGCCGACGCGCACCTTGGAGCCGGCCGGTAGCTGCCGGTCGGTGGCGACGTAGACGCCGCCGCGGGAGAGGTTCACCACCTGGCCGGTGATCTGACCGGCCGGCGTCGCCAGCGTGGCCGCGGCCGAGACCGGGACGCGCACCGTCGGCGCGCCGGTCGGCAGCCCCACCCGACGGACCGCGCCGAAGAAGTCCTCGCGCTCGATGGGGCGGGCGAGGACCGCCTGGATGCCGGCGGCGGTCGCTCGCTGACGGAAGGCGGGATCGAGGGCGGAGGCGGGGTCGGCGGTGAGGACCGCCGGGACCTCCGCACAGCTCGGCGCGTGGCGAACGCCGCGCACCGCGGCGACGCCCGGCCCATCGGCGAGCGCCTGCGCGACCACGAGCACGTCGGGGCGCGTGCGCCGAGCGTGGGCAACCGCCTCGGCGCCGGTCGTGGCCCGGAGCACCTGGTAGCGGGCCGGGTGCAGGAACCAGCGCTCGCGCTCCATGGTCCTGAGCAGGTCGGGGTCGCAGACGAGGATTCGGAACATGCGCAACGCCTCCCTCGAAGGAGTTGGGGCCGGCCCCTGCCCAGGAGCCGGTCGGCTCGAACGCCGCGGCACCTTACGCGCGCCGGGTCGAGGGAACCATGATCGCGGTCACGCGGCGCCGGAATTCCGGCGCCGTTCGCGGGAATCGGGTGGACGGTCGCGGGCGGACCGGGGGCCAGGCCCCGCGGTCACGCGGGCAGGGACCCGATCCGTGCGCGGTCGCGAGGCGACTGCGCCGCTAGTGGCCCGCGCGGCCGCGCAGCCGCCGCAGGGCGTCGGCGACGATCCGGTCGAAGGTGCGGCCGTCGCGATCGGCGGCGAGGACGCGGACCGGGACGCCGAAGGTCTCCTGTCGGTCGTCCTCGTGGAGCGTCACCTTGAAGGCGGCGACCGGCTTCGCCATCCAGCTCACCTCGGCGCGCACGCCGTGCGCGCCCTGGCTGGCGAGCCGCTGGGCGAGGTCTCGCTCGAAGAGCGGCAGGTCGTCCGGACCTGCGGGGTGGCGTGCGGCCCCGTTGGTCGGGCTCATATGGTCATTGTAGTCGCGTGGCGCGACGCCGTCATTCCATGGCGGCCCGCACGGCGGTCATCAGGGCGTCGCGGGTGAAGGGCTTGGCGAGGCAGGGGCGCCCCGTCGCCTCGATCAGGGCGCCGGTCGAGGCGCCGACGGTGTCGCCGGTCATGAAGAGGATCCGATCGAAGAGGGCGGGGCGATGGGCCGCGATCCAGTCGGCCAGTTCGAGGCCGCCCATGCCGGGCATCCGCACGTCGACGAGGACGAGGTCGAAGGGCTCCGCCGCGAGGTGCGCCGCCGCGGCCACGCCGTCCTCGGCCGTCTGCGCCTCGTACCCTTCGAGGGCGAGCATCGCCGAGACGACGTGGCGCACCGCCTCCTCGTCGTCGACGACGAGGACGCGCAGCGGCGTGCCCGGTCGGCGCCCGGCCGGACCGGGCGGCTCGGAGAGGGTCCGCGGCAGACCCCCCCGGCGGGCCCGCAGCGGCTCCGCGCCGAGCCCGTCGAGGGCATAGCTCGGCACCAGCGGGCGGAGCGGCTCGGCGGCCGGGCGTTCGGCGACCGACGCCGGAGCGGCAGGCGCCGGCGTCTCGCGCGGCTGGTCGGCCGTCGGGAGTTCGACGACGATGGTGGTGCCGGCGCCGGGCTGGCTCTCGGCCCAGATCCGCCCGCCGTGGGACTGGACGACGCCGAAGCAGATGGACAGGCCGAGGCCGGTGCCGACGCCGACCGGCTTGGTCGTGAAGAAGGGATCGAAGACCCGGTGGAGGTGCTCCCGGGGAATGCCGGGGCCGTTGTCGCGGATGAGGAGCCGGACCCCGACGACGCCCTGCGGCGTCCGTATCGCGCGCGTCTCGACGCGGATGCGGCCCTCGGGCTTCTCGGCCGCGATCGCCTGCTTCGCGTTGACGAGGACGTTGACGACCACGTCCTCCATCTGGTGGAAGTCGGCCATGACCGGCGGCAGCCCCGCCTCGAGCGCCGTCTCCACCTCGATGCGGCTCACCTTGAGGTCGTAGGCCTGCAGCTCGAGCGCCGCCTCGACGACCTCGTTGAGGGAGACGGGGCGCACCTCGGGCGTCCGCTTGCGTGCGAACGCGAGGAGGTTGTGGACGATGCGCGAGGCGCGCTCGGTCTGCAGGCGCACCTGGTTCACGTCCTGCGCGAGCTCGGCGTCGTCGGCCACCCGGCGCAGGATCAGCTCGCAGTAGCCCATGATCGCCGCGAGCGGGTTGTTGAGTTCGTGGGCGACGCCGGAGACGAGCTGCCCGACCGAGGCGAGCTTCTCGCTCTGGAGGAGCTGCTCCTGGAGGCGGCGTTCGGCGGTCACGTCGCGCACGGCGTGCACGGCGCCCACCGGCCGGCCCGCGTCGTCGGTCAGCTCCGAGACCGAGAGCGCGAGCGTGCGGTCGCCGTGCGTCGACTCGGCGCCGGGCCGCAGGCCGGGCGCCGCATCGGCGAAGCGACGCCCCACGAGTTCACCCGGGGCGACGCCGAGGAGGCGGCCGAGCGCCTCGTTGGCGCGGACGATGCGGCCGTCGGCGTCGAGGAGGGCGACGCCGTCCTGCATGGCGTTGAACGACGCCTCCCACTCCCGGCTCGCGAGCGAGAGCCGTTCGAAGAGATGCGCGTTCTCGAGGGCGACCGCGACGACGTCGGCGAGCGTGTTCGCGAGCTCCACGTCACGCGTCTCGAAGCGCTGCCGGCCGCGGCTGTAGAAGCCGAGCACCCCGGCGACGCGGCCGTCGGTGCGGATCGGGACGCCGAGGTACGAGCGGAACCCGCTGCGCCGCCAGAGCGGCCGGTTGCGCGTGCGCTCGTCGCGATCGAGGTCGTGGATGATCACCGGGCCGCCTCGAGACGCCACGAGGCCCGAGATCGAACCGTCGACCGGCACCCGGTGGGCCGTGTGGTCGACGACCAGGTCGGCCGTGTGCGCCGCGAGGACGAGTTCGTCCCCGTCGCGCAGCCGCAGGAGCGCGGCGTCGGCCTCGAGCAGCTTGGCCGCCTCCTCGACGACGAGCGGCGGGAGGATCGGACGGGTGAGGGCGGTGGCGAGGTGCTGCGTCGCACGCTGCAGCGCGAGGAGTTCGCGCGAGCGGCGCCGCTCCGACTCGACGAGGCGCAGCCGGTCCACCGCCGCGCCGAGTCGCGTGCCGAGCGACTCGAGGAGCGCCATCTCCTCCGGCCCGAAGGCGATTCGCGCGGTCGTCGCGGCGCTGCCGCGCACCCCGTCGTCCACGGCCAGGATGCCGAGCAGCCGGTCGCCCGAGCGCACGGGCGCAACGAGGAGCTGCCGGGTTTCGGGTCGAATGAAGCGACGCAGCCGTCCCAGTCTGGGGTCGTCGGCGGGATGCTGCAGCACGACGGCTCCCCGCTCCCCCTCGAGCAGCCCGAGGACGTTGTCCCGGCGGCCGAGCGGGAGGCTGCGCCAGGGGAGGTCGGCCCAGACC
>DATCKS010000082.1:0-4419 GCA_036562265.1 Thermodesulfobacteriota bacterium
CTGCCGAACGCCGTGCTGCGTCGGCCGAGCGACGAGGAGATGGCGGCCTACCGCGCGCCCTTCCCGACCCCGCAGTCGCGAAGGCCCATCCTGCGGCTGCCGAACGAGCTGCCGATCGCGGGCGAGCCTGCGGACGTCTACGCCATGAGCGAGCGCGACCACGAGGCCTTGCGCGCCTCGACCTATCCGAAGCTCCTCTTCTGCGGCGACCCGGGCGCGCTGATCTCGCCCGCCGCGGCCGCCTCGTACGCGGCGGCGCTCGTCGATTGCCGGCTGGTGAACCTCGGCGCGGGCGCTCACTACCTCCAGGAAGACCATGCGGACGCGATCGGCAGGACGATCCGCGGCTGGATCACCGAGCGCTTCGGCGCCACGGCCGTGACGGAGGCCGGGTAGGCGAGGGAACGGCGGGAAGGACGGCTACCGGGGTGTGGCCTTGAGCTTCGCCTTGCCGCCTTCGACGACGACGCGGAACTCGACGGCCTGCGCGCCGTACTTGCGGGCGATCTGCGGGAGCTGCTGCTTGATCGTGGCGGCCAGGACCTCGGGCCTGAGCCCGTCGGTCGGCTCTCCGGCCTGCTTCTTGGCCGCCACGAGCTGCCGGTAGAGCTTCTCGATCTCCTTGCCCGCAGGCTCCACCCCCTCGCGGAAGCGCACCGGCCCGTCCGCCTCGGCGGCCGGCTTCGTCGTCGTGGTGTCGGTCCGCTGGCGCTCCTTGAGCTTCAGCCTGAACTTGTCGCGGGCGTAGGTCCCCTCCTCGATCTGCTGCGAGACGCGGGTCCAGTAGGCGTTGAGGGCGTTGAAGCTCGCGGTGAGCTGGCTCAGCTTGAAGGCGTGCCCGGTGTTGGTGAGGGTGACCCCGCTGTACCGCCGGATCAGCTTCGCGACCTCCTCGCGGAGTCGGAGCGGCTCCCGCTTCTCGAGGCCGGCGAAGTACTTCTCGTACTGGACCTTGAGCTCGCGGATCTGGCGCTCGAGCTGCGCGATGTCTTCGGGGATCCCCATCGTGCGTCTGGTCGCCTCGCTCTGGGCCGGGATGGAGCCCGCTTCCGCCCGCCGGCGGCAAAGGCCGGAGCGGCGCGGAACCTACCAGACCCTCGGAGGGCCCGCAACAACTTTTCTCCCGGGCCCCTGCGACGCACGTTTCGCCGGGGCACGGGGGTGCGGCTTGACGCGGCGGCCCGAAGTCCTGTAGATTTCACGCCCCCGCACGACCGGCCCCGGGGGCAGCCGCCGCGGCATGCTCCCTGCACCGGGTGCTTGCCCCGGAGGCTAGCAGAGCCATGTCTTCACCGGTTACCGCCATCGTCCTCGCTGCGGGCCAGGGGACCCGGATGCGGTCGTCCCGGGCAAAGGTGCTCCACGAGGCGGCCGGCTGGCCGCTCCTGCGCCACGTGCTCGCCGCGGTCCGGGCGCTCGAGCCTGCCCGGATCACCGTCGTCGTCGGGCACCAGGCCGACCAGGTCCGCGCGGCCGTGGCCGACCTCCCGGTCGAGTTCGTCCTGCAGGCCGAGCAGCGCGGCACCGGGCACGCGGTGCTCCAGGCGCGCGCCCAGGTGCTCGCCGCGAGCGGTCCGGTCCTCATCCTGTACGGCGACGTGCCGTGTGTCCGCCCCACCACGCTGTCGCGCCTCGAGGACACCTTCCGGCGGTCGGGCCGGCCGCTCGCCATGGCCACCGCCAGGGTGGCCGACCCGGCGGGCTACGGCCGCGTCGTCCGCGACGCGCGGGGCGAGGTGCTCCGCGTCGTCGAGCACAAGGACGCGAGCGAGGCCGAACGGGCGCTCGACGAGATCAACACCGGCCTCTACATGGTCGACGCCCGGTTCCTCGCCGCGTGGCTCGCCCGCGTCGAGCAGGGCGGGTCGAGGGCCTCCTCGGCGCTCACCGGGGAGGTCTACCTCACCGACCTCGTGGCGCTCGCCGCGCAGCAGGGCGGCGTCGCCGCCCTCGAGGTGGCCGACGCGGAGGAGGTCCTCGGCGTGAACACGCGGGAGGAACTGGCCCGCGCCGCGGCGCGGCTGCGCGCCGACATCGCGCGGCGCCACATGGCCGCCGGCGTGACGATCGTCGACCCGGAGCGGACCTACATCGACGCCGGCGTCGAGATCGGCCCGGACACGATCGTCCACCCCGGCGCGCACCTGCGCGGGCGCACGCGCATCGGCGCGGGCGCCACGATCGACGTCGGCGCGGTCCTCACCGACATGGTCGTCGGCGACGGCACCGAGATCCTCCCCTACTGCGTCCTCGAGCAGAGCGAGGTCGGCGCGGGCGCACGGCTCGGTCCCCACACGCGAATCCGCCCCGGCTGCCACCTGGCCGACGGCGTGCACGTCGGCAACTTCGTCGAGCTCAAGAAGACGACGATCGGCCCGGGGTCGAAGGCCAACCACCTCACCTACCTCGGCGACGCCACCATCGGCGCCGGCGTCAACATCGGTGCCGGAACGATCACCTGCAACTACGACGGCGCGCGCAAGCACCAGACGGTCATCGAGGACGGCGCGTTCATCGGCAGCGACTCGCAGCTCGTCGCGCCGGTCACGGTGGGCAAGGACGCCTACGTCGCCTCCGGCTCCTCGATCACCGAGGACGTGCCGCCCGGGGCGCTCGCCATCGCGCGCAGCCGCCAGGTGAACAAGCCGGGCTGGGTCGCGGCACGCGGCCCGAAGCGCGGGAGTGCCGGGCACCCGACCGAGAAGGCGGGTGCCGTGAGCGGGGCGACCCGGGAGACGGCCGCCCGGACCCCCGCGGACAAACGGGGGAGCCGGTAAGGGACATGTGCGGAATCGTCGGCTACCTGGGCCCGCAGGACGCGACCCGGGTCATCATGGACGGCCTGAGGCGGCTCGAGTACCGCGGCTACGACTCGGCCGGCATTGCGCTGGTCAAGGACGGCAAGATCGAGGTCCGCCGTCGCGTGGGCAAGCTCGCCAACCTCGCCGAGCACCTCGAGAGCGCCCCGCTCAGCGGGACCATGGGCATCGGCCACACGCGCTGGGCGACGCACGGCCGCCCGACCGAGGAGAACGCGCACCCGCACCGCGACTGCCGGGGCGACCTGGTCGTCATCCACAACGGCATCATCGAGAACTACCTGGCGCTCAAGCGCCGGCTCCAGGCCGAGGGGCACGCGTTCGTCACGGAGACCGACACCGAGGTCATCAGCCACCTCGTGGAGGCCGCCTACGCGGGCGACCTCGTCGCGGCCGTCCGCAAGGCGCTCTCGGCGGTGCAGGGCGCCTACGCGGTGGTGGTCATCCACGCGAGGGAGCCGGAGACCATCGTGGCGGCGCGCCAGGGCCCGCCGCTCGTCGTGGGGCACGGGGAGGGGGAGTACTTCGTCGCGTCCGACATCCCGGCGATCCTCCAGCACACGCGCCGGATGTACTTCCTCGACGACGGCGAGGTGGCGGTCCTCAGGCGCTCGGGCGTCGAGGTCACCACGCTCGCCGGCGAGCCGCGGCAGAAGACGCTCCAGACCATCACGTGGGACCCCATCCAGGCGGAGAAGGGCGGCTACCGCCACTTCATGCTCAAGGAGATCCACGAGCAGCCGCGCGCCATCGAGGACACGATGCGCGGCCGGTTCTCGCGCGATCAGGCGGAGGTCTACCTCGACGACGTGAGGCTCGACGCGGCCGACCTCGCGAAGATCGACCGGATGCTCCTCATCGCCTGCGGGACGTCGTGGCACGCGGCGCTCGTCGGCAAGTTCATGATCGAGCAGCTCGCCCGGATCCCGGTCGAGGTCGACATCGGCAGCGAGTTCCGCTACCGCGACCCGGTCGTCGACGGCCGGACGCTGACGGTCGTCATCTCGCAGTCGGGGGAGACCGCCGACACGATCGCCGCCGAGAAGGAGGCGAAGGCGAAGGGCTCGCGGATCCTCGCCATCTGCAACGTGGTCGGCTCCATGATCACCCGCCTGGCCGACGGGGTCCTCTACACGCACGCCGGCCCGGAGATCGGCGTCGCCTCGACGAAGGCCTTCACGACGCAGCTCGTGGCGCTCTATCTCCTCGCCGTCCACATCGGCAAGACGCGGGGCATCCTCGGACAGGGCGAGGTGAGGCAGCGGCTCGAGAATCTGTCCCGCATCCCGGCCCTCGTGGAGCGGACCCTCGAGCAGAGCGCCGCGATCGAGAGCCTCGCCAAGCAGGTCGCGCAGGCGAGGAACTGCCTCTACCTCGGCCGCGGCATCAACTACCCCATCGCGCTCGAGGGGGCCCTCAAGCTCAAGGAGATCTCCTACATCCACGCCGAGGGCTACCCGGCCGGCGAGATGAAGCACGGCCCCATCGCCCTCATCGACGAGACGATGCCGGTCGTCGTCCTCGCCCCCCGCGGCCCGGCCTACGAGAAGATCCTCTCGAACCTGCAGGAGGCCAGGGCGCGCGGCGGGCGGATCATCGC
>DATCKS010000085.1:0-9975 GCA_036562265.1 Thermodesulfobacteriota bacterium
GCCTGAGGGCGAGCGCCGCGGCCACCCCGAGCGGAGACATCGCCCCCTCGCTGAGCGCCTCGAGGACGCGCGGCAGCTCGAGCAGCTCGAGCACCCGGTCGGAGGCGACGGCGGTCATCGGGCGATCAGGGCCGCGAGACACATGGACTCCCTTCCACGTAGTATCGCTGCAGCCGCTCGCGGTCGTACCGGATGCCGACGCGAGTCGTGGTGACGATCCGGGGCGGCTTCCCCGTGCGCGCGGTGATGTAGAGCGGTCCGCCGGGCACCGTGAGGTCGATGCCGTTCATGGCCCGCGTGATCGCCATGGCGCGGCAGAGCCGGCCGGGGCCGTCCGTGAGCCCCCGAGGTCCCGGCACGCCGCGCCGCGCCGCCATGAGGTCGAGCCCGGCGATCGGCTCGGCGGCGCGCACGAGCACGGCGGCCGGCTCCCCCTCGCGCTCGGTGACGACGTTCAGCATGTCGTGGTTGCCGTAGATGAAGTAGACGTACGCGTGCCCCGGCGGCCCGAACATGACGCGCGTGCGCGGGGTGAGCCCCGCGTAGCCGTGGCTCGCCCGGTCGTCGAGCCCGAAGTACGCCTCGGTCTCGACGATGCGCGCCGCCGTCGTCCCCTCCTCCGACACCCGCACGAGGATGGCGCCGAGGAGGTCCTTCGCGACCTCGACCGTCGGCCGCGCGTAGAAGCGGCGCGGCAGCGGCGGTCCGAACTCGAGCGTCGGACGCGTGACGGCTACAGCCATGCGTGCGCCCAGCCGAGGAGCGAGGCCGAGAGGCGGGTCAGCTCGCGAGCCATCACGGAGCGTTCGAGGAGGCTGTTGGCGGTGGGGCCGGCGAGGAGCCAGGAGAGACCGAGGAGGGCGAACCCGAAGAGGACGGCCCCTTTGGCGAGGCCGAGCGCCGCGCCGGCGAGCCTCGCGAGGCCGCCCGGCGCCCGCCCCGGTTCCCCGCGGCCGGCGAGGAACGACGCGGCGAGGCGACAGATGGCGTAGGCGACGACGAAGACGACCGCTCCGGCGAGCCAGAGCCGGACGCCCGGCGCGAGCCCCGCGACCCAGCTCCACTGCCGCTCCGCGAGGACCACCGCCTGCGGCGTGAGCGTGGCCGACGCCGCCACGCCGGCCGCGAGGCCGACGAGCGGCGCCAGCTCCCCGACGACGCCGTTGAGGAGCCCGCGTACGAGGAAGAAGGCCAGCCCGGCCAGGATGACGACGTCGAGCGCGCTCACGGTGCGTTACCCGCCCATCGCCGCGAGCTTCTGCTGCACGAGTTCGCTCGCCGCCCGGGTGTCGGCGCGGCCGGCGATCAGGGGCAGGAGCACCTTCATCACCTTGCCCATGTCCTTGCGGGACGTCGCCCCGGCGGTCCTGATGGCCTCGTCGACCGTGGCCGACAGCTCGTCGGCCGACAGCGGCGCCGGGAGGTAGGCCTTGAGCACGCGCACCTCGGCCTCCTCCTTCTCGACGAGGTCGGTGCGCCCGCCGGCCCTGAACTGCTCGATCGCGTCCTGGCGCTGCTTGATGAGCTTGCCGATGGTCTCGAGCAGCTCGCCGTCGGTGAGTTCGCGCCGGAGCTCGATCTCGCGGTTCTGGACCGCGGCGAGCAGCATCCGGAGCGTCGATAGACGGGTTTTGTCCTGGGCCTTGGCGGCCGCGCTGAGATCGGTCTTGAGCGTCGCCTTGAGCGCCATCGGCACCGAGGGGCGGTGGGTGGGTGTTCCGTCCGGCCTTCCCGCCGCGTCCGAAGGAGGCGTGGCCTACGCCTCCTGCTTGCGCAGCTTCTTGAGAGCCCGCTTCCGCGCGGCCAGCGCCTTCTTCTTCCGCTTCACGCTCGGCTTCTCGTAGTGCTCGCGCTTGCGGATCTCGGAGAGGATGCCGGCCTTCTCGCACTGCTTCTTGAAGCGCTTGAGGGCGGACTCGAACGACTCGCTTTCCTTGACACGAACGCCCGGCATGCGGCAGGTCACCTCCTCTCCATGTTTTTTTGAATTATAACGGACAGTTACGCGAGCGCGCCGGCCGCGGCGGCCCGACGTGACCGTAAAGGGTAGTGAGGCCCCGGGACCTTGTCAAGCGAGGGGGCCGTCGCCCGAACGTCGAGCCGGTCACCCCTTGCGGCCGGCCTTCTCGGCGTGCCCGCTCACCCCCTCGCGCCGCGCCAGTTCGCGGGCGACCTCGCCAGGCGCCGCGCCGGCACGCGCCAGCACGACCAGCACATGGTAGAGCAGGTCGGCCGTCTCGCGCACGAGCGCTTCCCGATCGCCCCCCTTCGCCGCAAGCGCCGCCTCGGCCGCCTCCTCGACGAGCTTCTTGAGCGGCCGGTCGAGGGGGCCCGTGAGAAGCGCCGCGGTGTACGACTCGCCCGGGTCGGCGCTCCGCCGCGCCTGGATCGTGGCGTCGAGCCTGCCGAGCACCTCGCCGAGCGTGGCGCCCGCGAGGGCCGTCTCGCCGCCGCCGGCGACGACCTCGACGAAGCAGCTTCGCGCCCCGGTGTGGCAGGCCGGTCCGGCCGGCGTGACGAGGAGGAGCACGGTATCGCGATCGCAGTCGAGCCGCACCTCGCGCACCGCGAGCGTGTGACCCGAGGTCTCTCCCTTCTTCCAGATGCGGCCGCGCGAGCGGCTGAAGAAGTGGGCGAAGCCGGTCTCCCGCGTGAGGCGCCACGCCTCCTCGTTCATCCAGGCGACCATGAGCACCTCGCCCGTCCGCGCGTCCTGGCAGACGGCCGGGACGAGGCCCTGCGCGTCGAAGGCCGGCGTCGTCACGGCACGATCCGCACCGGGACGCCGCGGGCGGCGAGATAGGCCTTCGCCTCGCCGACGGTCGTCTCGCCGAAGTGGAAGATGGACGCCGCGAGCACCGCCTGGGCCTCTCCCTCGGTGAGCCCCTGGTAGAGGTGCTCGAGGCTCCCGACGCCGCCCGAGGCGACGACCGGCACCGGGACCGCGCGGGCGACGGCACGGGTGAGGGCGAGGTCGTAGCCCTCGCGCGTCCCGTCGCGGTCCATGCTCGTCAGGAGGATCTCCCCTGCCCCGAGATCCGCCATGCGGGCGGCCCACTCGACGGCGTCGAGGCCGGTCGGCCGCCGTCCGCCGTGGGTGAAGACCTCCCAGCGGTCGCCGACCCGCTTGGCGTCGATGGCCACGGTGATGCACTGGCTGCCGAACCGGCGCGCCGCCTCGGCCACGAACTCCGGGCGGGCGACGGCCGCGGTGTTGATGGAAACCTTGTCCGCCCCCGCCTCGAGGAGCGCGCGAATGTCCTCGGGCGTTCGAACGCCGCCGCCGACGGTGAGCGGCATGAAGACCGCCTCCGCGGTGCGCCGCACGACGTCGAGGAGGGTGCCGCGCGCCTCGGCCGAGGCGGTGATGTCGAGGAACGCCAGCTCGTCGGCCCCTTGCCGGTCGTAGGCCGCCGCGGCCTCCACCGGGTCGCCCGCGTCGCGCAGGCCGACGAACCGCACCCCCTTGACGACGCGGCCGTCCTTCACGTCGAGGCAGGGGATGATGCGGCGCGCGAGCGTCACGACCGGCACGCTCCCGGCAGGCCGGCCACGGCCGCGAGCGCGTCCGCCAGCGTCACGCGTCCGGCGTAGAGCGCCTTGCCGACGATCGCGCCGGCCAGCCGGCCGCTCGCGGCCAGGCGCCGCAGGTCGTCGGCGGACGAGACGCCGCCCGAGGCGAGCACCGGACGGTCGACCGCACGGGCCACGGCGAGGGCCTGCTCGAGCGACGGGCCGGCGAGCGTCCCGTCCCTCGCGATGTCGGTGACGACGAAGCCGGCCGCGCCCGCCTCGGCCAGGGCGCTCGCCGCCTCGACCGGCGCCTCGGCCGCGGTCTCGAGCCAGCCGCGGACCGCGAGCCGGCCGTCCCTCACGTCGAGCCCCACCCAGACGCGCCCCGCGTGCGCCGCGGCGGCCGCGGCCAGAAGGCCGCGGTCCTCGAGCGCCGCCGTCCCGAGGATCACCCGGTCGAGGCCGGCATCGAGGTAGGCGTCGAGGTCGGCGCGGGTGCGGATGCCGCCCCCCACCTGCACCGGCAGCGGGGCCACGGCCCGCGCAATGGCGACGACCAGGTCGCGCGCCAGAGGCCGCCCGGCGACGGCGCCGTCGAGGTCGACCACGTGGAGCCGCGGCGCGCCGGCCTCGGCCCACCGGCGCGCCACCGCCACCGGGTCGTCGCCGTAGACGGTCGCCTCGTCGAAGCGCCCCTGCACCAGGCGGACGCAGCGGCCGTCCTTCACGTCGATGGCCGGCACCACCTCGAAACGCGCCATCAGGGACGCCACCTGAGGAAGTTGCGCAGGAGGTCGAGCCCGGCGGCCTGGCTCTTCTCGGGGTGGAACTGCGTGCCGGCGACGTTGCGCCGGACGACCGCCGCGGGGAACCGGACGCCGTAATCGGCAAAGGCCGCCACCACCGCGGGATCGACGTCGACGGCCACGAACGAGTGGACGAAGTAGAAGTGCGTCCCGGTGGGGAGGCCGGCGAAGAGTTCCGCGCCGGCCGGCGTCACCTCGACGGGCGACCAGCCCATGTGCGGCACCTTGAGCGCGGCCCCCGGCGCGCCGGCCGGGGCCGGCACGAGGCCCGCCTCGAGGAAGTGGACGACCCGCCCCGCGAGGACGCCGAGGCCGCGGTGGATGCCGAACTCCTCCCCCTGCTCGAAGAGGAGCTGCATCCCGACGCAGACACCGAGGAAGGGTCGGCCCGACTCGATCGCGCGGAGGACCGCCTCCTCGAGCCCCGCCTCCCTGAGCGCCCCGATGCAGTGCCCGTAGGCGCCGACCCCCGGCAGCACCACCCGGTCGGCCGCCGCGATGGCCTTCGGGTCGCGCGTCACGTCGACGCGGCCCGCGCCGGCCGCCTCGAACGCCTTCTGGGCGCTGCGCAGGTTGCCGACGCCGTAGTCCACGATTGCGACGCGGGGGGCCTCACGCACCGCAGGGCCCTCCGCCCGGCCGAGACGGGCCCCCCGCTCCCCCCTCCCCGCTCGGCCGGGCAAAGCCCGGCCTCGCTCTCGGTGCCGTCCGCGCCGTCGTCCGCCGGGGGGCCTCGCGCACCACGCTCACCGCTCTCGGGCCCCCTCGAGGAGCCCCTTGGTGGTCGGCAGCTCGCCGGCCAGTCGCGGGTCGATCCGTGTGGCGTCGTCGAGCGCGCGGGCGAAGGCCTTGAAGATCGACTCGGCCATGTGGTGCATGTTGGAGCCGTAGTGCAGGTTGATGTGCAGCTCGACCCCTGCCCGGTCGGCGAAGGCCCGGAAGAACTCCTCGACCAGCTCCTGGTGGAACGTGCCGATCCGCTCGCCCGGGAACTTCACCCGGTAGACGAAGTGCCCGCGTCCCGACAGGTCGAGCGCCACCGTCGTGAGGGTCTCGACCATCGGCAGCGTGCAGGAGCCGTAGCGGCGGATGCCGCGCCGGTCGCCGAGCGCCTCGACGAGCGCCTGCCCGAGGCAGATGGCCGTGTCCTCGACGGTGTGGTGGTCGTCGATGTGCGTGTCGCCCTTCGCCCGCACGGTGAGGTCGAAGAGGCCGTGGCGCGCCACCTGGCCGAGCATGTGGTCGAGGAACGGCACGCCGGTCTCGATGTCGCCGTGCCCGCGGCCGTCGAGGTCGAGCGACAGCCGGATGTCGGTCTCGCGGGTGGTCCGTACGACCTCCGCCCGCCGGCCGGCGCGGTGGGCGCCGAGCGGCGCCGGCAGGTCCCCCACGCCCGTCCCGTCCTGATCCGTCCGCTTGGACACTGGCAGATCCCTCCGTAGTCCCTCAGCGCGCCAGAGAGAGCGCCTCGCGCAGCGCGTCGACGAGCCGGTCGTGCTCGGCCGGCGTCCCCACCGTGATCCTGAGGCCGCCCGGGAAGCCGGGCGGCGTGCCCGGGGGGACGAGCTTCACGAGGACGCCGCGGGCCTTGAGCCCCTCGTACGCGGCCCGCGGGTCCTGCACCCGGCAGAAGAGAAAGTTCGCATCCGAAGGATACACCTCGAGGACGCCGGGCAGCTCGGCCAGCCGGGGTGCGAGCCGCTCCCGTTCCGCGACGAGCCGGCGCGCCAGCTCGCCGGGGAAGCTCGGGTCCTCGAGCGCGGCGAGCGCCACCGCCTGCGTCGTGGCCGGCACGTTGTACGGCAGCCGGACCTTGTTCAGCAGGGCGACCAGCTCCGCCTGCGCCGCGAGGTAGCCGAGCCGGATGGCGGCCAGCCCGACCTTCGAGAAGGTCCGCAGCACGACGAGCCGCGGGTTGGCGGCGATCCGCGGGATCCAGCTCCTCCCGGCGAAGTCGCCGTACGCCTCGTCGATCACGACGAGCCCCGGCGCCGCCTCGAGCACCGCCTCGACGTCGGCGTCGGCGAAGCAGGCCCCGGTCGGGTTGTTGGGCGAGGCGAGGAAGACCACGGCCGGACGCGCTCGCCGGATGGCGTCGAGCATGGCGGGCCGATCGAGCTGCATCGCGGCCGTGAGCGGCACCTCGGTGACGGCGTGCCCGAGCGCCCGCCCCGTGAGCCGGTACATCGGGAAGGTCGGGGCCGGCACGAGGACGCCGCCCCCCACGCCGCGCGTCGCGATGAGGAGCGTCTGGATCAGCTCGTCCGACCCGACGCCGAGGAGGAGCTGCTCGGCGCCGACGCCGAGGCGCCGGCCGAGCGCCTCGCGCAGGCGGTCGGCCCCCGGATCGGGGTAGCGGTTCAGCTCGACGGCGGCGAGCGCCGCCGCGATCCGCTCGAGGAGCGGCCCGGACGGCCCGTACGGCGCCTCGTTCGCGTCGAGGTTCACCGGACAGGCGTCGCCGATGATCGGGTAGGCGCTGGCCTCGAGCAGGTTGGGCGCGAGGATGCCGCGATAGACGCTCACCCTCCCGCCTCCAGCGCCCGCTGCCGCAGGCGAACCGCCTCGGCGTGCCCCTCGAGGCCCTCCACCTCGGCCAGGCGGATGGCGGTAGGGGCAAGGCGTCTCGCCCCCTCCGGCGAGCAGGCAATGAGACTCGTCCGCTTGAGGAAGGTCTCGACCGACAGCGGCGAGAAGAACCGGGCCGTCCCGCCGGTCGGCAGCACGTGCGAGGGGCCGGCGCAGTAGTCGCCGAGCGCCTCGGTGGCCCAGTGGCCGAGGAAGAGCGCGCCGGCGTTGCGGATGCGCGGCGCGAGCGCCGCCGGGTCGGCCACGGCCAGCTCGCAGTGCTCGGGCGCCAGCGCGTTGGCGAGCTCGACGGCCTCGTCGAGGTCGCGCGTGACGACGAGCGCGCCGAAGGCGGCGAGCGACCGCGCCGCGATGTCGCGCCGCGGCAGCCGCGCGAGCTGGCGGGCGAGTTCGGCCTCGACCGCGTCGGCCAGCCGGCGGGACGGGGTCAGGAGGACCGCCGAGGCGAGCGGGTCGTGCTCGGCCTGCGACAGGAGGTCGGCCGCCACGAAGTCGGGCCGCGCCGTGTCGTCGGCCACGACCAGGATCTCCGACGGGCCGGCCACCATGTCGATGTCCACCTCGCCGAAGAGCAGGCGCTTGGCCGTGGCCACGTAGATGTTGCCGGGACCGACGATCTTGTCGACGCGCGGCACCGACCCGGTCCCGTACGCGAGCGCGGCCACCGCCTGCGCCCCGCCGGCGCGCAGGACGCGCCGGACGCCGGCGAGACGCATCGCCGCGAGCGCCGCGTCGCTCACCTCGCCGCGCGGCGTCGGCATGGCGACGACCAGCTCCTCGACCCCCGCGACCCGCGCGGGCAAGAGGTTCATGAGGACCGACGACGGGTAGGCCGCCGTCCCGCCCGGCACGTAGCAGCCGACCCGGGCGAGCGGGGTCGTCCGCGAGTCGACGTAGATCCCCTCGGGCAGCGCCTCCGGGGGCGTCGGGGCTCCCCCCAGCCCGAGCCGCGCCATCTGCCCCTCGTGGAAGGCGCGGATGCGCGAGGCCGCCTCTTCCAGCGCGGCGCGCGTGGCCGCGTCGAGGCGCGAGGCCGCCTGCTCGAGGCGCGCCTCCTCGATCCAGAGCCCCTCGCGCTCGAGATCGACGCCGTCGAGTTCGCGGGTGAAGCGGATGAGCGCCGCGTCCCCCTCGGCGCGCACCGCCTCGACAATCTCGCGCACCGTCCGCTCCACGGCCGGGTCCACCTCGCCCGCGCGGCCCGCGAGGCGCGCCAGGTGCGGGCGGCAGGCCGGGTCGGCGGCGTCGAGCCGCGGGACGAATCCCGGCGCGCTCACCGTGCCGCTCCGTTCGGGGCGGCCGTGACCCGCCTGAGGTCGGCCACCAGCGCGTTCAGGCGCCGCGGCTTCGTCTTGAGGCTCGCCCGGTTGACGATGAAGCGCGAGGTCGCGTGGAAGATCGTCTCGAGCTCGACGAGGCCGTTCTGCCGCAGCGTCTCGCCGGTCTGCACGAGGTCGACGATGCGGTCGGCGAGCCCGACGAGCGGCGCCAGCTCGATCGCCCCCGAGAGACGGATGATCTCGACCTGCTCCCCCTTCTGCGCGAAGTGGCGGGCCGCGAGTCTCGGGAACTTGGTCGCGACGCGAGGGAGCCCCGCGCGGATCGCCTGGGCCGTCGCCGTCCCCTGCCCCTCGGCCGCCGGCGCCGCCACGACGAGGCGGCAGGCGCCGATGCCGAGGTCGAGCGGCTCGTAGACGGCCCGGTCCTGCTCGAGGAGCACGTCCTTGCCGCAGACGCCGCAGTCGGCCGCCCCCTGCTCCACGTACGTCGGCACGTCGGCGTCGCGGACCACGAGCACCGTGAGGGCGCGCTCGGGGAAGCGAAAGAGGAGCCGGCGGTTGTCGGTCAGGACCTGGCCGATCTCGGGGAAGCCGGCCGTCGCGAAGACGGCCACCGCTTCCGGGAGGACGCGCCCCTTGGGCAGCGCGAGCGTCAGGGCGTCGTCGCTCATCCCCGCACCCTCCGGATCGCGGCGCCCACCGCGGCGAACTTCGCCTCCATCCGCTCGTACCCGCGGTCGAGGTGGTAGATGCGGTTCACCTCGGTCGTCCCCTTCGCGGCGAGCCCGGCCAGGACGAGGGCCGCCGACGCCCTGAGGTCGCTCGCCATGACCGGTGCGCCGTCGAGGCTGGCCACTCCCTCGATGATGGCGCGGCTCCCCTGCGTCTCGATCCGCGCTCCCATGCGGCGCAGCTCGGGCACGTGCATGAAGCGGTTCTCGAAGACCGTCTCGGTGATGACCGACAGGCCGCGGGAGAGCGCCATGAGCACCATCATCTGCGCCTGGAGGTCGGTCGGGAAGCCGGGATGGGGCAGCGTCTTGACGTCCACCGCCCGGATCGGCCGGCCGCCGCGCACCCGCACGGCGCCCGACGGGTCGCGCGTGATCTCGAGCCCCGCCTCGCGGAACTTCTCGACGGCCGCCTCCAGGTGGTCGAGACGGGCGCCCTCGAGCAGCAGGTCCCCCCCGGTGACGCCGGCCGCGACCATGAAGGTCCCGGCCTCGATCCGGTCGGGGATCACCGTGTGCTCCGCCCCCGACAGGCGCGAGACCCCCTCGATCGTGATCATGTCGGTGCCGGCCCCCTCGATGCGCGCCCCCATCCGGTTGAGGAGCACGGCGAGGTCCTCGATCTCCGGCTCGCGCGCGGCGTTCTTGATGGTGGTGCGCCCCTCGGCGAGGGCCGCCGCCATCATGAGGTTCTCCGTGCCGGTCACGGTGGGGAAGTCGAGGTAGATGCGCTCGCCCCGGAGCCGCGTCGCCTCGGCCTCGACGTAGCCGCCGGTGAGGCGGATCGTCGCCCCCAGCACCTCGAGCCCCTTGAGGTGGAGGTTGATCGGGCGCTCGCCGATCGCGCACCCTCCGGGCAGCGACACGCGCGCCTTGCCGCACCTTGCGACGAGCGGCCCGAGGACGAGGATCGAGGCGCGCATCGTCTTGACGAGCTCGTAGGGCGCCTCCGGGCTCGTGATCCTCGCGGCGTCGATCACCGCGGTGTCGTCCTCGATCGCGACGCCGACGCCCATCGTGCGCAGGAGCTTCGCCGTCGTCCGGACGTCCATGAGG